>CAZKWG010000195.1:0-11241 GCA_964556105.1 uncultured Enterobacterales bacterium
AGCGTGGCGCGCTCCTGCTCGAGCGTGGCGCGCCGCTCCTCTGCCGCCTGTCGCGCCGCGCCCTCCTCGAGCAGCAGGGCCTCGAGCTCCACGATGCGGAGCGTGCGCTGGTCCATCAGCCGCTCCAGGCGCCCCAGCAGCTCGCGGGTCTCGGGGATCACGGCCTCCCCAAGAAAGAAGCGCAGGCGACCGTCCAGCACACCGAGCTCGAGCCCGAGCACCTGGCTGCGAAGCTGCCCGCGTCGATCCTGAATGGACAGGTAGCGACCAGCGTGGAGCTGGTAGCCATAGAGCTTCTGCGCCTTGCGGTCGTAGACGAAGTACTCGGGGATGCCGAGGCGCGCGTAGCGAGCGACGTTGGTGACGAGGTCTTTCTGCTTGTCGCCCGAGTAGTGGACCTCCAGGACCAGATCCAGCCCTCGCCCCTCCTCGGCGACCGACCAGGCCATGCGGGTGTCCAGGTCCCCCGGATCGGCGACGTCACGCACGGCCAGCAGATCGGGCGAGAAGGGCATCTCGCCTGGGTAGAGCACCGGCAGCTCGCAGGCGAGATACATATGCCGCCCGATCCGCTCGAAGTGTTCGCCCAGCGTGGTCGCCGCGCTCACCTTGGCGCGGAAGTGAGGCCGCCCCTCCGAGGCCCAGGCCTCCTCGCGCTGCAGCGCGGAGATGACCTGCTCGATGTGCAGCTCGCGGGCCTTGGGCGACATGGCCAGCCACACCTCGGCGGTGGGCGTGACCGGGAGCTCGGAGACGATCCCGGGGGCAGCGCGCGTCATGGGAGGAGTCTATGGTCAACGGGGGAGGGTGTCCAGATGGCGCGTCCTACCCACCTTCGGCTTTTGCCAGCACGGACGCGACATCGATACTGGGGCGCAGGCCGAGCTCGGCGTAGAGCTCGCCGACCCGCGCCAGCTCGCGCCGCAGCACCTTGTGGTGGTTGCGGTGCTTGATGAGCGCCTCGTGGCCGAGCACCCGGAAGACGCGGTCCACGTCGCCATAGCGCTGCAAGGCCGTCAGCACGACGAAGCTGCGCAGGATCTCCGCGCGCTCGGCCTCCCAGGGCTGGCCGCTGGCGTGCCGACGCTCGGCCTCGTCCAGGAAGTGCGCCGCCGCCGCGCGCAGGGCGCCGGGCAGGGAGACGTCGCCGCCGGTCGCCTCCGCGGCCAGGGCGGCGTCGATATGGCGCTCGCGCAGCACCATCTCCCCGGGCTGGTCACCGTGCTCGACCAGGGCGTGAGAGCAGGCCCGACGCACGACGTTGTCCAGCTGGCGCAGGTTGCCCGGCCAGGGGAGGCTGGCCAGCTTCAGCGCGGCCTCGGCGGCGATCACCGCGCGCCCGACGCCGCCCTGCTCCGTGTGTCGTCGCTCCAGCATGAAGGCCGCCCAGGCCGGCACCTCGTCGGCGCGCTCCCGCAGAGAGGGCACCCGCACGGGCAGCACGTTGATCCGGTAGTACAGGTCCTCCCGGAAGCGCCCCTCCCGCACCGCGGCGGCGAGGTCCACGTTGGTGCCGACCAGGAACCGAACGTCCGCGCTCCGCTCACGACCCGTGTCGCCCATGGCCGTGTAGCGCCGCTCCTCCAGCAGGTGGAGCAGGCCGCTCTGCGCGCGCAGCGAGAGCTTGTCGATCTCGTCCAGGAAGAGCGTCCCTCCCTCCGCGCGGGCCACCAGGCCCGGGTTGTCCGCCACGGCGCTGGTGAACGCCCCACGCCGCCAGCCGAAGAGCTCCCCCATCTGCACGTCCTCGGGCACGGTCTGAAGGTCGACCAGCACAAAAGGACTGGCGGCGCGGGCAGAGCGCTCGTGACACCATCGGGCGAGGCGCGACTTCCCGACCCCGGTAGGGCCCTGGAACAGGATGGTCTCGTTCTGGCGCGCGAACACGCGCAGCGTGCGCACCAGCGGCGCCATGGTGAGCCCCACGACCGGGAGCAGCGGATCCTCGACGCGCTCCTCCTCGCGCAGCGGCAGGTTGAGCAGGTAGGGCGTGGAGAGATCGGCGATGAGCTGCAGCGCGCCCTCCGCCCCCGGCCAGAGCCAGGGCTCGCCGATGGCCGCCTCACAGGCCACCTCGACGGCGATGGCGCCATCGATGCCCCCGCCCGGCGTGCGCAGCGGGAAGAGCACGACGTGGCTGCACTCGCGACCGAGCAGGCGCTGCCGGCTCTCCTCGCTCGCGAACGCCCTCCCCTCCTCACCGGTCATCGCCTCGTCGACGAAGGGCTCCGTCCTCGGCGTGGACAGGGGCTGCACCAGCGCGAGGCCCACGTCGATCGCGACGGGGCTGCGGTGCGTCTCGACCCAACGCCACGCGGAGGCCGAGGGAACGAAGGGCAGGACGCTGACCTCGACGCTGCCCTGCTGCCCCGCCTCCAGCACGCGCAGACCGCGGTAGCCGCCCAGGGGGCGGAGGTGGACGAGCACGCGAAGAAGGCGCGCGCCTGGCCACCGGGAGCCCTGCACCGCCTGGGTGGCCGCGTCCAGCGTCGCGCGAAGCGTCAACGCCGAGGCCTCCTCGAAGGTCGTGGCGGCGATGAGCTGGCTGATGAGCTGAGCGGGGTCTGCGATCAAGGATCCTCCACCGTCATGGGGGGGGTACGCCCGGTGAGCACGCGGATCAGGTACGGGTCGTGCGGGCTCGCCAGCAGCGGCTCCGCGCCGTAGCGGGCCGCCATGGACCGCGGCAGGTAGGCGATCATCCACTCGGTGGAGTTGCCGACACCCAGCGCCGTGTCGGCCAGCAGATGCAGGTAGATGGCCTCATTCCCCACCTCCGCAGGGAAGACCTTGGGCAGCGTGGGCGAGAGCACGCTCTCGATGGTGTCGGCCGTCCCGTGCTCCTGCCGCAGGAGGCGGACGATCTGGCGGGCGCGCAGGGACCAGCCCCTGTCCAAGGCCTCCCGCGTCCGCGCCCTGAGCGCCCGGTCGACGCCGAGGGCGTGATGGGCCCACCGCACGCGACGAATCGCCTCCTCCAACCAGGGGTCGCCTCCCGACGCCAGCGGGGGGAGCGTCTCCGTCATGGCCAACGCGAGGGTCGCGGCCAGACGCACCCGGGCGCTCTCGCTGCGCAGGCCGTCGGCGGCAGCGGCCGGATCTTCCAGCCAGAGGCGCCGCTGCCCCTCCATGGCCAGCACCAGCTCCAGGAAGCGCGCGTCGGGATCCTCCAGCGCCGCCCGAAAGATGTCCGGCGCCGGCTCTCCGCGCCGCTGCGCGATCAGCGCCCTGCCCAGGGCGGCCTGCCGGGTCTCTCCGCCGACCAGGCGGGGCAAGGGTCCCGGCCAGGCGCTCAGGGCGAACATCGCCGTCTGGACCTCCACCAGATCCTTGCTGGCCAGACCTGTACCCACCGCCATGGCCGCCGCGTCGTCGGCCCGCACCGCGGCCACGGCCAGCAGGGGCAGCCTCAGGTGGATGGGCAGCTTCCCCTCCTGCAGCAGCGCGATGGCCCGATCCTGGAGCGCCTGGCCCCGGTAGAGGGCGAGCGGCCACATCCAGGCGCCGCTGCCAGGATCGTCGAGATTGCTCAACGCGAAGTCCCAGGCCGGCCACACCGCGCTCGGGTCGCCCAGGTAGAGGCGGGCGTGGACCTGCTGCATGCTGCCCGGCGTCATCGTGGCGACCAGCGCAGGATCGGCCAGGAAGCCCCAGGGGCTGTACGTCATCTGCCGCAGCCGCTGAAGCCGGGGCTCGTAGCGGGCCATCTGCCTCGCCACGCGCGCCGGATCGATCTCGTAGAGCAGGCGCAGCACCTCGCTCGCCGGCTCGATGTACTGCACGCCGCTCACCATGTCGTCCATCAGCCGCTCGAGCACCGGGAGGTCCTCGGCGCTCACGCACTGGCCGGCGAGGCGAAGATAGTCGTCCAAGAGCCGCTCGCGCGCCACCACGCCGCGGCCGCTGGCCACGTCCGCGCGCAGCTCGTCGATCCAGGCGCAGCCTCCCGCGAAGGAGATGCCGTCCAGCGCGCCCTCGACGTTCGCGCTTCGGAGATCGTTCAAGGCAGGACCCAGACGATCGACGTCCTCGGGCGAGCCCGCCGCGGTGAGCAGATCGCCGACCAGCTCCGGGCCGGTCGGCTCCTGCATCACGGCGTCCAACATCGGACCCCACACCTCGGCTGGCGTCCGCAACAGGAGCAGGCCCATCGGGCGCCCCACGTTGCCCTCCAGCCGCTCGCCTCCTCCGGGCACTCGAAGCGTGACCGCCCACTCCTGGGACACCTCGATCAGCTCGCCCAGCAGCGCTTGGGGGTCGGGCTCCGCCAGGGCCAGGACGGGCGCCAGCTCGAGCGCGGCGCCCGGGCCCACCTCCGGATCGTCGGCGAGGACGCGCAGCAGGTCGGCGGCGCCTTCGAGATCGCCCGCGATGAAGCGCTCTCGGGCCGCCGCGACGGGCGTGAGCTGCGCCCGCAGCTGCGCCTCGGCCTGCTGGGGATCGGAGATGGGCACGCCGGCGCGAAGGGCGTCGCGGAACGAGGGCGCCATGTCGGAGAGCACCCAGCTCGTCTCGTAGGGGTCGCGCGGGTAGCCCAGCCACGCGTCGATGAACCAGGGATCGGCGCTGCCGCGAAGGACGGTGATCGAGGAGGTCGGGACGGACTCGGCCGCTCCCCAGCGCACCCAGGCCAGGCTGCCCTCGCTGGCCCGCGCGAACGCGCTCTGACTGAGCCAGAGGGCGCGGCCCACGACGACGCCCATGGCCAGCAGCAGCGCGGCCGCGGCGACCGCCAGGAGCGCGCGACGACGCCCCCGCCGCTCCGCGGCGCGGCTGCGGGCGATGAGGGCCTGCTCGGCGTCGGAGAGCGTGAGGCGAGCGGCGACCTTCTCCACCAGGGCGAGCTGCGCCGGCGCGAGGAGCAGCCCGAGCTGGTCGTACCCGCGCAGGCCCTGCTCCAGCAGCTCGCGCACGCGGCTGAGCTGGCGATCCTCCTCGGAGAGCCAGCGGCCGATCTCGGCGGCCAGCACCTCGTGCGTCAGCTCGTACCAGAGGCCGTCGTCGCGCTCCAGCGGGCGGACCAGGCGCAGGCGGGCCAGGGCCTCCAGGTGGGCGGCGGCGATCTCGGGGGAGAGCCCCGCGCCGCGCGCGGCCTCGCTGAGGCGACGCACAGAGCGGGTGTCGTGCGTGGTCACCATGGCCTTGAGCAGCGCCCGCGCGGGCTCCTGGTCCGCTCTGGGCAAGCCCTCGAGGGCTGAGCGAAGGTGCCGGGCGAGGATGTCCCGCGCCTCCCCCAGCGAGCGGTAGGCGGCGAGGGTCAGCCTGCCGGGCTCACGCGCGTCCCACAGCGCGTCGCACACCAGCTGCAGCTGTGGCGGATCGACGCCGTCCGTGGAGAGATCGGCGATCATCTGCTCCAGCAGCGCCGGCTCCACCTCCACCCCGTGCAGCGCCGCGGGCCCAACCACCGCCTGACGCATCGCCCCGGAGGAGAGCGGCTCGAGGTAGAGACCGCACTCGAGCGAGAGCGGCAGGATCTCGCGCAGCTCGACCAGCCGCGCGAGGTAGTCGGCCCGCAGACAGAGCACCAGCCGCAGGCGGCCCTCGCTGGCCTGAAGGGCGTCGCGCAGGTCCGTGGCGATCTGCTCGCGGACAGGGCGGGGGAAGCGCAGAAAGAGCTCCTCGAGCTGATCGACGAAGAGCACCAGCAGCCTGCTGGCGCGAGCCTCCGCCCCCAGCCGCGCGGCCCGACCCTCCGGCGGATCCACCGCGACGCCCGCGGCGCGACAGATCTCGGCGACGGGATCGTCGAAGACGCGCGTGATCGTGGTCCGGTACCCCGCGCGGGCCAGACGCGGCGCCAGCGCCGCCTGGATCATCGAGGTCTTGCCCGAGCCCGAGGCCCCGTAGAGGAGGGTGATCGGCCGCGCGAGGACGCGCGCGTAGAGGCGCACGAGCTCGAGGTTCCGGCCAAAATAGATCGCCTCGTCGCCCGACTCGAAGGAGGCGAGGAACTTGTAGGGCCGCGCGGGGATGACGCGACGGTCCTCCTGGTCCTGCGGCGGGACCTCGGCGGCGAGCTCGGCCTCCAGGGCCTCTGGCGCCTGCTCGAGCAGACCCAGTCCCCGGCGCTCAGCGCCACGAATCTCCTCGAGGGTGAAGCGCGTCGCGGCGACCACCACGGACACCTTCCCTGACGGCGCCTGCGCACGAAGGATCCCCACCAGCCGACGGAGCCTGGGGTCCTCCGGGCTCAGCCCCAGCACCAGCAGGCAGCCCGTCACCAGCGCCGCCCGAACCCCCTCGCCCGCCTCGCGCAGACGCTCCAGCGCCTCGTCGTCGGCCAGCCGCAGCAGCGCGGGCTCAGCACGCGAAGGGTAGATCTCCTCCCTCGGATCGAGGACCTCCCGGACCTGAGCGTCGGGCGCCTCCTCGGCCTGACCGGCCTCCTCCAGCGCGACGACCAGGGGCAGGCGGAGCCGGTGCTGCCAGGCGGCGCACGGCCCGCCGATGACCACCAGGCTCCCGCGCGCCGCCGCCGCCCCGAGGCTCCCGCGGAGCGAGGCCGGATCGCCCAGCCAGGCGACGACCTCGTGGCTCGCCAGCTCGGCGCCCAGGGCTCGAATCGTCGGGTAGCGGTCGGCCGGATCCTTGCTGAGGGCGCGCATCAGCGCCCGATCCACGCCCTGGGGCAGCTCTGGCCTCCACCTGGAGGGAGGGTCCGGAGGCTGGAGAAGCGTCCGCCGCAGGGTCTCGGCCATGTTGCGCCCGACGAAGGGGGCGACCCCGGTGAAGAGCAGGTAGAGCACGGCCGCCAGCGAGAACTGGTCGGCGCGCGCGTCGCCCGTGCCCCTCACCTGCTCCGGCGCGGCGTAGCCCGGCGTCCCGCTGGCGGTGCTGCGACCGGCGGGCTGGGGCCCCGCGGAGGTCGCCAGCCCGAAGTCCACCACCACGACGCGATGGTCGCGATCGATGAGCAGGTTCCCCGGCTTGACGTCGCGGTGGACGATGCCCTGCTCGTGCGCGTAGGCCAGCGCGTCCACGAGCTGCTGGGCGAGGGAGAGCACGAATTCTACGGACAGCGGGCCGTGCGCCGCCAGAAAGCGCCCCAGATCCTGCCCGTCCACCAGCTCCTGCACCATGTAGAGCTGGCCCTGCCAGATGCCCGCGTCATAGACGGCCGCGATGTGCGGATGACGCAGCGCGCCCGCCAGCTGAAGCTCTGCGATGAACCGCTCGGTCTGCTCGGCGCTGGGTGCGTCCTGCCCATCCGCGCCTCGCAGCAGCTTGATCGCCACCGGGCGCTGCAGCAGCCCCTGATCGAAGGCCGCGTGAACCACACCATAGGCACCCTCACCCAGACGTTCGTCGAGGCGATACCGGTCAGCGAAGACCAGACGGGGCTGCATGCTTGAGAGGTAATGCGTTCGGTACGAACGCGCCTGCGTCATTGGCGAACGCAGGCCCGGGGGAGTGCGCGCGGAGCTTCTGGGCACGACCCTCGGTGACCCTGGGAGGCCGCACGAAACTTCTGGGCACGACCCTCGGTGACCCTGGGAGGCCGCACGAAACTTCTGGGCACGACCCGCAGCGACCCTGGAGACCCGCACAGAAGTTCTGGGCTCCATGTCCGGCGACCCTGGAGGCCCGCGCCGAAGTTCTGGGCTCCGTGCTCAGCGACCCTGGAGACCCGCGCCCAGAACCTGGGCGCCACCCTGAGGGGATTCCAAGGCCCGCGCCGCGTCGACGCGCGCGCCCTCCCCCGGACGCGCCAGGGCGCGTTGAACCCGAGCCCACGCCGCAATACCCCTCCCTCGTGCCCCCCACCCTGCTGATCTGCGCCGCGGAGCCCTCCGGTGATCGCCTCGCGGCGGCGCTGGTCGAGGCCCTGCGCGCCCGTGGACCGCTGCGCGCGCGCGGGATCGCCGGCCCCGCCATGCGCGCCGCCGGGGTGGAGCCGATCTTCCCGACGGAGGCGCTCTCGGTGATGGGCGCGTCGGAGATCCTGGGCCGGCTGGGAGCGATCTGGCGCGCCCGGCGCGCCGTGAAGGGAGCGCTCTCGGAGGGCGCGAGCGCGTTTGTCGGGGTGGACTCGCCGGACTTCAACCTGCCCTTGGCGGCCAGAGCGAAGGCCATGGGCATCCCGGCCATCGGCTACGTGGCGCCGCAGGTGTGGGCCTGGAGACCGGGGCGCGCGGCGCGCGTGGCGGCACGTCTGGACCGCCTGCTCTGCCTCTTCCCCTTCGAGCCCGAGCTCTTCCCCGGTCTGGACGCGCGCTGGGTGGGGCACCCGGCGGTGGACCGGGTCACGCCTCGCGATCCGGCGGAGGTAGACCCGGACCTCTTCGCCCTGCTGCCCGGCTCCCGTCACCAGGAGCTGGCGCGCCACCTGCCGCTCTTCCTGGCGACGGCGGAGCGCCTGCGCGAGCGCGCCCAGCAGGAGGGCCGGCCCTCGCCCCGCTTCCTGCTGCTCTACCCGCCGGAGCTGGCCCAGGCGAGGACGCTCGGCGCCTCCCTCCCGGCCGACGTGCGGCGGGTCCACACCCTGGACGCCCTCCGCGGCGCGCGCGCGGCGCTGACCAAGAGCGGCACCGTGACCTTGGAGCTGGCCGTCCTCGGGCTGCCGATGGTGGTGGCCCACCGGGTGAGCGGGCTGACCTACCGGCTGGGGCGCTGGCTGGTGCGGGGGGTCAAGCACATCGCGCTGCCGAACATCCTGGCCGACCGCGCCCTGCTGCCGGCGCCGGTTCCAGAGCTGATCCAGGCCGATGATCCAGCGCTCCTGGCCGAGCTCCTGCTCGGGCTGCCCGCGCACCAGGAGGTGCCGCTCGACCTGCTGGGCGCGCCGGGTCAGGCGGCGCGGGCAGCGGCGGCCATCGCCGATCTGTTGGAGTCCCCTTGAACCGCGCCCGGCTCCAGGAGGGGGCGACCCTGGCGGGCATCCTGCTCGCCTCCTTCCTCTCGCGCGCGTGGGTCGCCGGACAGCTGGAGCTCTCGGACAACGAGGCCCTGCTCTGGGCAGAGGCCGTCGCCTGGCCCGCCGCCACGCCGCCGCCCCTGCCCGCGGCGATGATTCAGCTCTCGACGTTCACGCTGGGCAACACCGAGCTGGCGGTGCGCCTGCCCGGGATCTTCCTGTCTACGCTGGTGATCGCGGTCGCGGCGGCCCAGGCGCGAGACCGGACGCTGACGCTCACGGTCCTCGCCTCGATCCCCCTGCTGGCGGTGGGTGGTCTCTTCGCCACCAGCGAGCTCTACCTCGCCCTGGCCTGGACGCTCGGCCTGTGCGCCGCGGCGCGGGATCGTTGGGGGCTCGCGGCCCTGGCGGGCGTGGCGGCGCTGCTCTGCGTGCCGCGAACGGGGAGCCCGTTCCCGACCGGCCCGGACCCCCTGGCGCTGGTGGGGGGGCTCCTCTTCTGGGCGACGCCGATGCTGGTGCTGGCGGCGCTGGCCCTGTGGGCCGGACGAGGTCGCGGCGAGCCGGTGGATCGCCTGCTGTGGTGGAGCTCCTGGCCGCTCCTGCTCCCCGCCGTCAGCGGCTGGCCGACCGCGGGCGGGCCGCTCTGGTCGGCGGTGGCCATCGGGCTCGGCCGGGGCGGGCCTCGGCTGATGCGCGCCGCGTGGCTGGGGGCGGGCGTGGCCGGGCTGGCCAGCGCCGTCATGCTGGTCCACCTGGTGAACCCGCTCGTGAACCTGTCGGGGGATCCCCGGATTCAGCTCGCCGGGGGCCGAATCCTCGCCAGCTCGGTCAGCGCCTGGGACGCGCCCGTGGTCCTGACCGAGGAGCGCGCGGACGCCGCCCTGCTCCTCTTTTATGGGGCTCGGCAGGTCTTCGCGCTGGCGGACGCCGGGCGCATGGTCGACCGGGTGGATCAGGCCCTGGTCGTGCGGCCGTGGCGGGGCAACGCCGAGCTGACGATCCTGCGCGAGGGCTTCGAGACCGAGGGCCCCAACGACGTCGCCGCCTGGATCGACACCCCCGATCCGCTCGTGCCGCGGCTGGCCGCCAGATGGCAGGTTTACTCTGTTTTCCGCACATCGGAACGCCCGTCTGAGCTATGATTCGAGCCGGAGGAGCTGCCCCCGATGACCCCTCGCCTGCTGCCTTGTGCCCTGTCCCTGGCTCTGCTCGGAGCTTGCGTCAACGACTCCAAGTTCACCCAGTCCGCCCAGTGCGACGGCGCGCTGCAGCCCTCCGAGGACACGGTGGACGAGCCCTTCGACCGGGACGGCGACGGCTACTTCGACGCCAGCAACCCGCGCTGCCAGGAGACCTACGAGATGTCGGTCCTGGACTGTGACGACGGCAACCCCGACGTCAACCCGGGCAACGCAGAGACCACCTGCAACGGCATCGATGACGACTGCGACGAGGCGACCATCGACGACGCCGACCTGGACGAGGACCGCTTCAGCGCCTGCGAGGACTGCGACGACAACGACGCGGGCGTGAACCCGGCCCAGGACGAGGTGGAGTGCAACGGCGTAGACGACGACTGCAACGAGGCGACCGATGACGGGCCGGACGTAGACAACGACGGCTACAACGCCTGCAGCGACTGCGACGACACGCAGCCGGACATCAACCCCGGCGCCACCGAGGAGGAGTGCAACGGCTACGACGACGACTGCAACGAGGTCACCACGGACGGGGACGACTTCGACGGCGACACCTGGACGAGCTGCGACGACTGCGATGACCGCGACGAGGCGATCAACCCGGGCTCGGACGAGGTCTGCGACGACGGCATCGACAACGACTGCGATCTCGAGACCGACGAGAGCTGCGACAGCGACTACTCTGGCACCTGGGCGCTGGACGACCGGGTGCGGTACACCTGCGCCTACGGGCTGGTCAGCATCAACTTCAACGAGGTCTTCATCATCGACGAGAACCCCGATCTGACCATCGCCCCCACGGGGAGCGGCTCGCAGCCCGGCACGATGACCGGCAGCTTCCTGACCAGCACGACCTGGGAGGTGGAGAGGACGATCTCCGGTGGCTGCGACGAGATCTACGAGATGAGCGGGACCTTTACGGGCGAGAACAGCTTCACGGCCACGTTCACGGCCACCTTCGTGGGCGGAAGCGCCTGCTTCGACTGTGAGGACGGGTCCTGGACGGTCAACGGCTCACGCTGAGCGCTCGGCGCCTCCTCCGCTACTTCCGGCCGCACCGGGGCGCGCTGCTGGGGGCGCTGCTCCTGATGACGCTGCAGGCGGCCGTCCCTGGGGCGCTGGTCTTCCTGGTGCAGCGCGTCCTGGACGACGCCTCGGCGCACCAGGCGCGCAGCGTCAGCC
>CAZKWG010000196.1:0-11190 GCA_964556105.1 uncultured Enterobacterales bacterium
CCTGCCGGGTTGGGGAAAGCCTCGAAAATCTCAGCTTTTGGAGCGGCGGCGGCGCGCCGGGACCCTGCCGGGCCCCGAGCCCCGACTGCTGATCTCCTGCCGCACCCAGTACTTCCGTACCCTGCGCGACCAGCGGACCCACTTCACGGGCCAGGAGCGTGGCGACCACGGGCCCGACGCCTGTCGCGCCATGGTGCTGACGCCGTTTACCGAGGCCCAGGTCCGGCGCTACCTCGTCGCCTGCCTCCCCGGCGCGGACCCTGTTCGGCTGATCGACCTGATCCGATCGGTTCACAACCTTCAGGACCTCTCTCGCCGGCCCTTCACGCTGAAGCTGGTGGCCGACTTCATCCCGGAGATCGAGGCGGATCGGGCGGCCGGCCGCGTGGTGAACGGCGTCACGCTCTACCGCCGCATGGTCCAGCGCTGGCTGGACCGCGACCTGGGCAAGCACCACGTGCAGCCGGAGCACAAGCTGCGCCTCGCTGCCCACCTCGCGGCCGAGATGTTGCGCTCGGGCCAGGGTGTCCTGCCGGCGTCCAGGTTGGAGGCCTGGTTCCACCGCTGGCTGGAGGAGCAGCCGGATCTGCGTCCTCGCTACAGCCGGCTGCCCCCGGACCAGCTCGAAGAGGACCTGCGGACCGCGACCTTCCTCACGCGGCAGGACGGCGAAGACGACGAACAGAGCGGCTTCCGCTTCGCCCACACGTCGCTGCAGGAGTTTTTTCTGGCGGACTACCTGCTCGACGCGCTGCGTCAAGACCTGCCCGAGCGCTGGAAGCTGCCTCGTCCGAGCGTCGAGACGCTGGACTTCCTAGGCCAGATGTTGGCGGAGGGCGACGGGACGGGCGGGCTGGGGACGATGCAACGCTGGCGGCGGACCTACCGGGAGGACGCGAGCGAGCTGATTCTGGCGTACGCGCTCCGGGCACAGCAGCGAGGCTGGCCAAGGCCGATCCTGCATGGGATGGACCTGCGAGGCGCGAAGCTGCGAGGATGGAGGATAGGCAGGTTGCGGGCGAAGGAGGACCTGGACCTGGGCCCTACCTGTCTCACCGGCGCGGACTTGAGGCAGGCGCGGTTGTATGGTGCCCAGCTTAGCGGGGCGGATCTGCGCGGCGCGCGGCTGGATCAGACTGAGTTCCATGGGTGCGATCTGCAGGAGGCCCGTTTCGATGACGCGCAGGCTGACGGCGCAGTCTTTCGTCGTTGCAGGATGGGAACCAGCAAGTGGGAAGGGGTGAGGAGCTGGAGGATTCGCTTCGTAGAGGGGGCGCCGTCGGTCGTCCCACCTGGGAGCGTGCTGGCGCCGCTGCCAGAGTTGACCCCAAGGGATCGACGCCAGCTTGCGCTGCTGGGGGGTCACGAGGGAGGGGTCTCTTCATGTGCGTTCTCACCGGACGGAGCCCGGCTGCTGTCTGCGGGGGAAGATGGCACCCTGCGCCTGTGGGACGCCATCTCTGGAGAGGAGTTCCGGGTCCTCACCGGGCACCTGGGATCGGTCTGGTCCTGCGCGTTCTCGCCGGACGGCGCTCGGCTGCTGTCGGCGGGCGGCGACGGCACCCTGCGCCTATGGGACGCCCACTCCGGAGAGGAGGTCCGGGTCGTCCGGGGACACCGGGGAGGGGTCCGGTCCTGTACGTTTTCTCCGGACAGCACACTGTTCCTGTCGGGGAGCGACGACTGCACCCTCAGACTGTGGGGTGCCACCTCCGGAGAGGAGGTCCGGGTCCTCCGAGGACACCGGGGAGGGGTTCGGTCCTGCGCGTTTTCTCCGGACGGCGCACGGCTCCTGTCGGCGAGCGGCGACCGCACCCTACGCCTTTGGAACGCCAACTCCGGAGAGGAGCTCCAGGTTCTCCGCGGCCACCGTGGAGGGGTCGGGTCCTGCGCGTTCTCTCCGGACGGCGCACAGCTCCTGTCGGCGGGCGGCGACCGCACCCTGCGCCTGTGGGACGCCAACTCCGGAGAGAAGCTCCAGGTCCTCCGCGGGCACCAGGGATGGGTCCGGTCCTGCGCGTTCTCTCCGGACGGCGCACGGCTCTTGTCGGCGGGCGACGACGGAACGATGCGATTGTGGGACACCCACTCTGGAGAGGAGCTCCGGGTCATCACCAGGCACCGGCGATCAGTCAAGTCTTGCGCATTCTCCCCCGACGGTGCCCGGCTTTCGTCGGCGGGCGACGACGGCGCCCTGCAGCTATGGAACGCCAACTCCGGAGAGGAGCTCCGCGTCCTCACAAGCCAATGGCGATCGGTCCGAACTTGCGCGTACTCACCTGACGGCGCACGGATCCTATCGGCGGGCTATGACGGCACCCTGCGTCTGTGGGACGCGAGCACCGGAGAGGCGCTCCGGGTCTCCACTAAACACCAGGGAGCGGCCATGTCCTGTACTGTCTCTCCGGACTGTACGCGGATACTGTCGGCCGGGTACGACGGCACCATACGTCTGTGGGACGCAAAAAGTGGAAAGGAGCTCCAGGTCCTCCGCGGGCATCAAGGGGGGGTCGGGTCCTGCGTGTTCTCACCGGACGGCGCACACCTGTTGTCGGTAGGCGAAGACGGCACCCTACGTCTGTGGGACGCGGGCAGTGGGGAGGAGCTCCGGGTCCTCCGTGGGCACAGGGGATGGATCGGGTCCTGCGCATTCTCGCCGGACGGCGCACAGCTGTTGTCAGTAGGCGAGGACGGCACCCTACGCCTGTGGGACGCGAGCAGTGGGGAGGAGCTCCGAGTCCTCCGCGGACACAGGGGGTGGGCCTGGTCCTGCACGTTCTCGCCGGACGGCAACCGGCTGCTTTCCGCTGGCAGCAACGGCGCCCTCCGCCTCTGGGACGCCACGTCTGGAGAGGAGCGCATGGTTCTAAGTGGACATCAGGGAGGGGTCAGGTCCTGCGCGTTCTCGCCGGATGGCGCGCAGCTGTTGTCGGTAGGCGAGGACGGCACCCTACGCCTGTGGGACGCCACGTCTGGAGAGGAGCGCATGGTTCTAAGTGGACATCAGGGCCCGGTCCGATCCTGCACCTTCTCCCCCGATGGCACCCGCCTACTCTCTGCAGGCGAAGATGGCACCCTCCGCCTCTGGGACGCCAACACCGGCGAGTGCCTACGCATCCACGCCACCCTCTCCGGCCACCACGCCGTCTGGGAACCCGCCACATCTCGCGTCATCGAGGCCACCGACGGAGCCTGGCGCTGGCTCCAGTGGCAGATCTGGGAGCCCGGCGACGGCTGGATGCCGATACCGCTGGAGAGCTTCGGCCCCGTTCCCGCCCCCAGGCGCCTCGCCACTACCTGAGGGCCAGCCTCCCACGCGCAGTCAGACGTCGGACTCGGCGACAGCCAAGCTCTCCCCAGCCCTTCCACGATCACCTGAGCGCGGCAGCCTGGGCTATGCGCTCGTTTCGAATATTGCGGTTGCCCCTCAGGGCGTATAGCCTGTCAGGAGGAGCACGCGATGATCGACCTCACCAGCCCCAGCCCCGAGACCTCGCAGGCCGCCGAGCTGGCGCTGCGCTCGTTGTCGAACCACGAGGACCCCGAGCTGCTGCTGCGCTTCCGGGAGCTCGATCGCGCGACGGAGGTGGGCCTGCCTCCGGAGGTGATGCCGTTGCTCCTCGAGATCCTCGGACAGATGGCCATCGGCAACGGCGTCCGGGTCGTCCCGGTCCACGCCGAGCTGACGACCCAGCAGGCCGCGGACATGCTGAACACCTCGCGCCCCTACCTCATCAAGCTGCTGGAGACAGGCGCCATCCCGTACCATCTCACCGGGACGCACCGACGGGTGAAGCTCGGCGATCTCCTGGCCTACAAGCGTACCCGCGATGCCGAGCGCCGGGTCCTGCTGGATGAGCTGTCCGCGGAGGCCCAGGAGCTGGGGCTGGACGACTGAGATGGCGTTGATCGCCGTCTATGATGCCTGTGTCCTGTTTCCGGCGACGCTGAGGGACCTGATGCTACGCCTGGCCGCCGCAGGGCTGGTCCAACCGCGCTGGTCCGATCGGATCCTCGATGAGTGCTTCCGAAGCATCCTCGCCCATCGCCCGGACCTGTCGGAGGCTGCGTTGAAGGGGACCCGCGCGAAGATGTGCGCGGTCTTCCCAGACGCGATGGTCGAGCAGGATGAACAGCTCTCCGCCAACGTCGCGCTTCCTGACCCGGACGATGTCCACGTCCTCGCGACGGCGGTCGCGAGCGGCGCATCGACGATCGTGACCTTCAATCTTCGGGATTTCCCGGCGTCGGCGCTCGAGGTCTTCGGCGTTCAGGCCGTGCACCCGGATGACTTCGTCCTCGGGCGAATCGAGGCCGCGCCCGGACGCGCGTGCGCGGTCATCGAAGGTCAGGCCTTGGCGCTTCGCAAGCCGCCTACGACCTCTCGGGATCTGATCGCTCGACTCAATCGCCAGGGCCTGCCCCGCTCGGCCGCGCGCCTGTCGGATCTGCTGGGGTCGGCCGGCGGTGGTGATTACTAGGTAATCTAGTACTCATCTTGACCGAACGCTGACAACGCGACCGGATTGGGCACCCCGGGAGAGATCTATCTTCTGAGTCTGGAGCGCCCATGTCCATGCTGCTGATCACGTCTCTCCTCCTCTCCGTCGCCCACGCCGAGGACGCCGACGGGGACGGCGTCGATGGGGCCACCGACTGCGATGACGGCGACGCCGCCGTCTGGACCACCGAGTCCTCGGCCCGCGCCAGCTACAGGCTGGACACCGACGCGGAGGTCGACGCCTTCTGCGACGGCTACTGCGCGCGGGCGTTCAAGAACCTGAGCCTCGAGGAGATCAGCACCACCGACGGGCTTCAGTGCGTCACGACGATCAGCGGCGAGCTGGAGATCAACGCCGTCGATCTGGACAGCCTGGAGGGCCTCTCCGGGCTGACCAGCCTGGACACGCTGAACATCGGGGAGTCCAACCTGAGCAGCCTGCGCGGGCTCTCGAGCCTGAGCGATCTGGACAACCTGTGGATCGGCTGCATCGGAGGTCCCGACTTCGAGGAGGACGAGCCCCTCGACGAGCTGAGATACTGCACCGATGACCCGGGCGCCAACGCCAGCTTGAGCTCCCTCATGGGGATGGGCGCGGTCACCAGCCTCGACCAGCTCTATATCCGCGGCACCGCGCTGACCAGCCTGGACGGTCTGAACGGGCTCACCAGCCTGGGCACGGTGGCGCTCTACGCCACGAGCTCCATGACCAGCCTCACCGGCCTGGACGCGGCGCGCACCATCAGCAGCCTCTGGATGAGCGGCATCTCCGGCCTCGTGGACCTGCGCGGCCTGGGGGCCCTGGAGCGCGCTGGCACCATCGGCCTCAGCAGCATGACCGGGCTGGAGCGGCTCAGCGGCCCCGCCTCTCTGGCCACCCTGGGGACCCTGGCGATAGAGCACAACAGCCTCCTGCGCGACCTACGCGGGCTCGACGCCCTCAGCGAGCTCGACACGCTCCGTCTGGCCAGCCTGTCCCGCCTCACCGACCTGCGCGGGCTGGAGGGCGTGACCGAGATGAAGACCATCGTGCTGGAGAGCCTGCGATCGCTGGAGGACCTGGACGGGCTCGATGGCCTGCGGGAGGTGCGCACGCTCCGACTGGTCGATACGCCCCAGCTCTCGCGCCTGAGCGGGCTCGAGGCGCTCACCACGGTCAGCTACGAGCTCACCATCGGCTGCGGGGAGAAGTACGGGGCCGACGCGCCCACCTGCGTGGCCGCCCCGCGCCTCAGCTCGCTCGCGCCGCTCGCCTCGCTCGAGGAGGTCGAGGTGCTCTCGCTGACGATGCTGCCGGGGCTCACCTCGCTGAGCGGGCTCGAGAGCCTCACCAACGTCGGCTATCTGACCCTCGACGCCACGAGCGTCCGCACGCTCAGCGCGCTCGAGGGCCTCACCGACGTCTACGCCATCGTGCTCGGCTGCCACACCTCCCCGAGCTCGACCGCGACCAGCGTCCTGGCCACCTGCTCCGGCAACCCGCGCCTCGACGACCTGAGCGGGCTCAGCGGACTGCGCGAGGTGGACATCCTGCGCGTCGTCAACAACGACCAGCTCCGCCGCCTGGACGGGCTGGACGCGCTGGAGACGGCCTACACGGTCGAGATCGCCGGCAACGACCTGCTGGCCCACGTCCAGGACCTGCCCGACGTGACGCGCCTGAGCCTGGGCTGCTACGAGAGCCGGCAGAAGTACTCCTCGGGCGGCACCCGCATCGGCGAGAGCTACACCTGCCCCGGCCTGCCCCTGCTCGAGGCGGTGCCGGACGTGGAGATGGCCGCCGATGGCTACGTCACGCTCTCGGGCGCGCCGCTGCTCAGCTCGCTGGACGGCCTCAGCGGCACCACCGAGCTGGACGCGCTGGCCATCGCCGACACCGCGGCGCTGACCGACCTGAGCGGGCTCGAGGATCTGAGCAGCACCGGCCACCTCTGGATCGGCTGCGTGCCGAGCTACTCCGAGGACCCGACCTGGTCCCTCTCCTTTCGCGACTGCGCCGGCAGCGTGGGCCTGAGCACGCTGGACGGCCTGGAGGGCATGCGCAGCACCTGGTCGCTGGTGATCTCGGACAACGCCGATCTCACCGATCTGAGCGCTCTCTACGATCTGAGCGCGGTGGACTGGGTCTACATCCAGGACAACAGCTCCCTGCCCACCGCGGACGCCGAGGCGCTGGTGGACGAGATCGACACCGCGCCGCTCGGGGCGACCATCTCGGGCAACGCCCCCTGACGGTCGTCGGTCGACTGACAGTGGTCGACGACTGTCACCCAGATCGGACAAAAAAGCTGGCCTTTACCCTGATGGCACGCACCTTGCATGTAGGGCGCGGGCGGCCCCTCGCGGCCGTCCAACCCAAACGTGGAGTGATCGTCATGCGTGGCATCAATCGTGTCTTTCTCATGGGCAATGTCGGCCAGGATCCGGTCGTCCGCCAGACCGCCAACGGCCGGACGGTGTGCGACCTGAACATCGCCACCCACCGGCCCGTGCGCTCAGGCGACGCCTGGCTGGAGGAGGTGGACTGGCACACCGTGCGGCTCTGGGAGCAGAAGGCGGAGATCGTCCTGCGCTACGTGACCCGCGGCTCCGGCATCGCCGTGGAGGGCGCGCTGCGCAACGACCAGTGGACGGACAAGGACGGCGTGCGCCGCCAGCGCAGCTACGTGCAGGTCGAGCAGCTCCACCTGCTGCCCGGTCGCCCGCGCGAGGAGGGCCGCGCCAGCGGCGCCGAGACCCCGCCGGCCGCCCCGGAGCAGGCCGGCGAAGAGATCCCGTTCTAAGGGGCTCTCTGGGCTCTCTTCTGCGCCCTCCTCTTCCACCACACCCAGCCCGTGACGAGCGCCAGCAAGGGCGCGAGGACGACCGTGTCCTCGCTGCCCAGCAGCCCGAGCTCGACGCCGCGAAGGGAGAGGGGGTAGAGGAGGGCGTAGCCGCCGGTGACGTGGTGCTGGAGCAGATCCACCCCCAGATGGAGGAGCTGACCGCCCAGCAGCGCGCGGAAGACGCCGCGCCGCGCGTCCATGGGGAAGAGCAACGCCAGCAGCGCGCTGCTCAGCAGCATGCCCGCTGGCAGGTGGAGCGGCATCCAGCCGTAGATCAGGGCCTCGGGGACATCCACCCCGAGGCGATCATGCAGGCGCGTCAGGCCGATGGGCGGCAGGCGAGCCAGCAGATCGGGGATGAGCGCGCCCGCGGTGAACGCCGGGACGTGTTCGCCGCCCCGCAGGCCCTTCCAGAGCAGGGCGGTGCAGGCGTGGGTGATGAGGTCAGCCAACCCGCTCCTCCAGGCGGCCCGCCCGCCAGCGGAAGCCGAAGGGGGCCGCCACAGCCGCGAAGAGCAGGCCGAGCCAGCCCAGCAGCTCCTTCCAGCGCCGGAGGTGGTGGATCTCGAGGATCTCGGCGATCACGGTCTGGTCTTCGGCGCGGAAGCGGCCCACCAGGCTGACGGTGTCGCCCACCGCGAGCCCGCTGGTGTCGCCCTCCACCGGCACCTCCTGCACCCGCGCGATCACGTAGCGCTCCGGCCCCTCAATCGCCGAGACCTCCCAGAGGGCGAAGCGCAGCTCGCGCCCGTCGGCGCGCTCCCCGTCCGCGAGCGCCCCGGGCCAGGCCGCCAACACCGTCGTCGCCTGGCGCGCGTAGAGCCCGCCGAGACCGAGCGTCAGCGCCATCAGCAGGAGGATCTTGAGGAGCCTATGGCGATCGGACCACACGCGGGGAAGAATAGCGCCGCGTGAAGGGTTCAGCACCTTTCGTAGCGATCTGTCCCGGAGTCAGGCATGGCAACACCGCACGCGTTCACCGTCTGGATCACCGGCCTGCCGAAGTCGGGGAAGTCCTCTGTCGCCGACGCGCTGACCGGGCTGCTGCGCGCCCGCGGGGTAGAGGCCGAGACGATCGACTCGGGCAAGCTGCGCGACACGCCGCTGGGGGCGAGCCTGGGCTTCTCCCGCGAGGATCGCGACGTCAACGTGCGCCGTCACGCCCTCGCCGCCCGCCTGCTGACCGCCCACGGGGTCGTGGCCATCGTCGCCGCCGTGAGCCCCTACCGCGCCACCCGCGAGGAGGTGCGCCGCGAGCTGGGCAGCTTCGTCGAGGTCTACGCCGCCACGCCCAAGGGGGCCTGCATCGACCGCGACGGGGGCGGCGTCTGGCGCCGCGCGCTGTCCGGAGAGATCCGCGACTTCACGGGTGTGGACGCCCCCTATGAGGAGCCGCTGAGCCCTGACCTGCGCTTCGACCTGTCCAAGGAGACGGTCGAGGAGGTGGCCCAGCGCATCGTCGAGGACCTCATCGCGCGCCACCTCCTGCCCGCCATCAGCCAGACCCCCGAGGGCCGCAAGCGCCTCGCCGATCGGCTTCGGATGCTGGGTTACGAGAGCTGACGGGCTCGGACCTGGATCCGCGCCCCGCGCATCAGGCGGCCGACCACGGCGGCCACCGGCGCCCCCTCCTCCACCAGCGCCGCCACCAGGGCCTCGGCTCGCTCCGGCGACACCGCCAGCAGCAGGCCGCCCGAGGTCTGAGGATCGGCGACCAGCTTGCGCTCGGCCTCGCTCAGCGAGGCGTCCCAGTCGGTGTGCTCGGCGTAATGATCGAGGTTTCGCCGCGTCGCGCCCGGCGCGATCCCCTGCGCGAGCGCCTCACGGGCGCCCGGCAGAACAGGTAGCGAGTCTACCCATATCTCCGCGCCCAGCCCCGCCCCGGCGACCATCCCCCAGAGGTGGCCCAGCAGGCCGAAGCCGGTGACGTCGGTGGCCGCGTGAACGCCCACCCGCTGCGCCGCCTTCGCCGCGGCGGCGTTCAGGGTCGTCATGCTGCGCAGCAGGCCGGGGAGGTGCTCGTCCGGCAGCGCGCCGCGCTTCAGCGCCGTGGTCAGGGACCCGACCCCCAGCGCCTTGGTCAAGACCAGCAGATCCCCCGCGCGCCCGCCGCTGTTGCGCAGGATCCGGCTCGGCTGGATGAGGCCCATGACCGCCAGCCCGAACTTCGGCTCGGTGTCGTCGATGCTGTGGCCGCCGACGATCTGGATGCCGGCCTCGCGGCAGATCTCCCCGCCGCCGGCCAGGATCTCCGCCCCCACCTCAGGCCCCAGCTTGTTGATCGGCAGGCCCAGCACCGCCAGCGCAGACAGGGGGCGCCCGCCCATGGCGTAGACGTCGGACAGGGAATTCGCCGCGGCGATGCGCCCGAAGTCCCGCGGGTTGTCCACGATGGGCATGAAGAAGTCGATGGTGTGGACGACGGCCAGATCTTCGCCCACCTGGATGACCGCGGCGTCGTCGCCCGTCTCCAGCCCCACCAGGACGGCGGGATCAGCCCACCGCGGCAGGTGTGCGAGGATGCGCTTCAGGTCCCCCGGACCCAGCTTGCAGCCTCAACCACCGCCGTGCGAGTACAGCGTCAGTCGAACCTCGTCGGACATGGGAGCCGCTTATCGTGTCGGCCAGGGCCGCGCCCCGTCGCGCGCGCGCAGGAGCAGGGGGGCGTGACCGGCGACCTCGACCGAGCGGGCGCAGGTGCGGCCGAGCTGGATCTCCAGGGCCGCGCCCTCGCTCCCGCGCTGAATCAGCGTGAGCGTGCGCCACATCGTCACGGGGAAGCTCAGCTTCTCGCCGTCGCAGGTGATCTGCAGCGCGCCCGAGGTCTTCGGCGTACGACGCCAGCGCAGGGCCTGGACGGGCGGGGCCTGCACCACCTCGAGGTCCTCCGGCGCGAGGAGCGGCGGCTCCAGCGGCGTGAGCGTACAGAGGCGGTGCCCGCTGGCGCTCTGGCAGGAGATGCCTTCTTGCTGCAGATCGCCGCGCGGGGCGTGCTCCAGCACCTGCCCGACGCCGACCCGCCGCAACAGCTCCACCGTCTCCGGCGCCGGCCAGGCCAGGGTCATCCGGTTCAGGTTCAGGAGCGCTTGAACCCGGCGGGCGTAGAGGCCGCCGACCAGGGGGCGGTGGTGGTCCATGGCGCCGCGCAGGCGGTGGCCGAGGTGACAGGCGCAGAGGTCGGTGCGCCCGCCGGGCGGCAGCAGATCGAGGATCGCCCCCGCGTCCGGCCGCGCGTCCACCTGCGCGTAGATGGGCTGGAGCGTCAGGCTGTCCTGCGGCTCGGAGGCGACCGGCCGGACGAAGAGGAGCGCGAGGATCCCAGCCAGCAAGCCGGGGACCAGCGGCGCGGGCAGCCTCGGCAGGCGCGCGGCGAGGCGGAGCGCGCCGTGCGCCGAGAGCACACCCATCGCCATCCAGGCCACGCCCAGCCAGCGCACCGGCGCGCGCAGCCCGTCCATCCCGGGGATGAGCGCGAGCAGCCGGCCAGGACCGGGAACGCCCAGCCGCTGCCCTCTCCAGACCAGCTCCGGCCCCAGCGCCAGCGCCGCCGCCCCCAGCGCGACGAGCCCCAGGGCGAGGAAGGGCCAGCGGGGGCCCGGGCGCCGGCGCAGGCTGGGCAGACCGACCAGCGCGAGCCCGAGGCCCAGCACCACCCCTGCGCTGCCCAGGCTCCACCCACCGCCAGAGGCCGCTCCCCCGCCGCCCGGGGTGGAGCCCTCCCCAAAGCGCAGCGGGATCCCAGGGTCCCAGCTCTCCGCCAGCAGGGCCTGGGCGTCCGTGTGGACGCCGTGCAGGGCCTGAAACTCCATGTACACCTGTAGAACGGGCCCCAGGCTGAGCGCGCCCAGCCCGAGCCCGCCCAGG
>CAZKWG010000197.1:0-11162 GCA_964556105.1 uncultured Enterobacterales bacterium
CGGTCTCGGTGGAGCCGGTCTCGGTGGAGCCGGTCTCGGTGGAGCCGGTCTCGGTTCCACCCGTCTCGGTGGAGCCGGTCTCGGTCCCACCCGTCTCGGTGGAGCCGGTCTCGGTCCCACCCGTCTCGGTGGAGCCGGTCTCGGTGGAGCCGGTCTCGGTCTCGCCGTTCAACCCGGGCAGGTAGACCAGCAGGTAGAGATCCTCGGCCAGCTCGCCGTCCTCCGGGCCCCAGGCGCCGCAGGTGGCGAAGTTGTCGCGGTCGCCGTCCGCCCCCTCGCTCTCGCCCTCGCAGACGTCGAGGAAGCCGTTGCAGCGCTCCTCTTCGGTGACCGGGCTGGTGAGGTAGCAGGTGTTGCTGCAGTCGCCGAGGTTCTCCGACGTCGAGCAGCCCTCGTAGGAGAGCGTCGTCTGGCTGCGCTCGACCAGCGCGTCGGCGGTGCACCCCAGGTAGCCGTCGCCGTCGAGGTCGAGCTCCTCGATGTTGACGTAGCCGGGCACCACGCCCTGCGTGCCGTGGTCGTTGGGGACCCCGTCCTCGTCCATGCTGTCGGGGATGCCGTCCTGGTCAGCGTCGCCGACGAAGGCCTCGGCGCCGTTGCAGTCGTTGTCCATCCCGTCGCAGACCTCCTGCATGTCCGGGCAGCGCACCGGGCAGAGATCGTCGCAGTCGCCGTCGGTGTCGCAGAGCGCGCTGGTGTAGATGCGCTTGCCGCCGTCGAAGTGCGTCGCGTCGTCGTCGTAGTCGCGGCTGACCACGATGAAGCCGGACTCCGAGTCGCAGGTGACCCGCATCTCGAGCCCTTCCCAGCAGGTCACGGACTGGTCGATCGAGACGATGTCGTCGCAGACCGACATGTCGTCGCAGGAGCGGTTCAGGCAGCAGGAGGGCTCGACCTCGCCGTCCGGGCCGCGACAGTCGGCCAGGCCGAGCTCCGTCGAGAGGGAGATCGCGTCCGAGCTGGAGGCGTCGTTGGGGAGCAGCGGCAGCGAGCCGTCGTTGTCGCAGTCCAGCTCGACCAGGGGCACGTAGCCGTCGCAGTCGTTGTCGTCGCCGTCGATGTACTCGACGAGCGCCTCACCCTCGGCGCGCGGCTTGATGGTCGAGTCGCGGTCGTAGCAGTCCGAGTTGTCCAGCGTGTAGCACAGCTCGTCCTCGGGGTTGTACTCGACGCCGTCGCCGCACTCGTCGGACTTCTGGTCCGTGCACATGCAGAGGCGGTCATCGGCGTCGCCCGAGCCGTAGCCGTCCTTGTCGCGGTCGGAGAACAGGTAGACGCAGCCGCTGGCGGTGTCGCCGTCGGTGTTCTCCGGCAGGTTGCTGGCCTCGTCCACCTGCAGGTCGCAGTTGTCGTCGATGGCGTTGCAGACCTCCGCGGCGCCGGGGAAGCGGTTGGCGTTGGAGTCGTCACAGTCGCCATACGTGCTGGAGTAGCCGGTGTCCGGCACGTAGCAGAGGTAGAGGCCCTCGCCCGTGGCGTCGCCGAACAGATCGCCGTCGGCGTCCGCGTAGTAGACGTTGCCCGAGCTGTTCTCGGCGTAGACGACGTTGCCGCGGTCATCGGTCTCGGTGTTGACGTCGCCGTCGCAGTCGTCGTCGATCTGCGGGTCGGAGGCGTCGCAGTCCTCGCTTGCGTCGGGGTTGATCGTCGCCGGGTCGTAGATCTCCGGGATGTCCAGCTCGTAGATCGTCGCCAGATCCTCGTAGCTGTCCACGCAGTCGCCGCTCTCCAGGGACTCGCCGTTGTCGGCGACGATGCAGTCCGAGCCGGTCTTGGGCACGCCGTCCTTGAGCGTGCAGTTCGCCGGGTAGTAGGTGATCTGGCCCGTGTAGTCGTCGTCGGTGAAGCCGTCGCCGTCCTGGTCGAAGTCGCTGTAGGCGTCGCAGTTCTGGTCGAGCCCGTCGTACCAGGTCTCCTCCACGCCCGGGTTGACGAGCGCGTCGGTGTCGTCGCAGTCGTCGCCGGGCAGGGAGCCGGTGCCCGAGATCGGGATGCCCTGCGTGTCGAAGGTCAGCTCGCCCACGTAGGCGTTGTCGACGTAGCCGTCCGCGTCCTGGTCGTAGTCGTCGTCCAGCTGGCAGTCGTCGTCCACGCCGTTGTACCAGTCCTCACCCTCGCCGGGACCGACGGTGGCGTCGAGGTCGTCGCACTCACCGGGGACCACGCTGCTGCCGTCGTCGACCACGTCGCCGGTGCCGGGATCGTAGGTCTCCAGGCCCTCGTAGGCGTCGGCCACGGCGCCGTCGCCGTCCTGGTCGTAGTCGTTGCCCTCGTCGCAGTCCTGATCGACGCCGTCGTACCAGATCTCGTCCACGGAGGGGTTGACGTTCTCGTCGGTGTCGTCGCAGTCGTCGCTGGGCAGGGTGCCGGCGTCCACGACGGTGGTGCTGCCCGGGGTGATGGTGACGGCGCCGTCATAGGCGGTCGGCACGTAGCCGTCGCCGTCCTGGTCGTAGTCCGGGTAGCTGTCGCAGTCCTGGTCGTAGCCGTCGTACCAGATCTCGTCGGCCGCGGGGTTGACCGTGCTGTCCTCGTCGTCGCAGTCGCCGCTCTGGGTGGTCGAGCCGTCCTCGAAGGTCGAGCCGTCGCCCGGGCTCAGGGTGAGCGCGCTCTCATAGACGCTGTCGACGTAGAGGTCGCCGTCCTGGTCGTAGTCGCTGGCGTAGTCGCAGTTCTGATCGTAGCCGTCGTACCAGATCTCGTCGACGGAGGGGTTGACGTCCTCGTCCTGGTCGTCGCAGTCGCCGGGGAGGGTCGTGTCCCCGTCGTCGATGATGTCGCCGGTCCCAGGGTCGATCGTCTCGGCCGTCGCGTAGGTGTCGTCAACGTAGAGGTCATAGTCCTGGTCGAAGTCCGAGAGCGCGTCGCAGTCCTGGTCGATGCCGTCGTACCAGGTCTCGTCGGCGTCCGGGTTGATGGCGATGTCCTCGTCGTCGCAGTCGCCGGCGGGCAGGGTCGCCGCGTCCACCACCGTGCTCTTGCCGCGCACGGTCGTCTCGAGGCCCTCGTAGTCGTCGCCGACGAAGCCATCGAGGTCCTGGTCGTAGTCGTTGTTGCCCGAGCAGTTCTCGTCGTAGCCGTCGTACCAGGCGTCCGTGGCGTCCGGGTTGATCGTGTCGTCGCGGTCGTTGCAGTCCAGCGGCTGCGGATCGGTGCAGCTCGCGTCCGAGCTGCCCGTGCAGGTCTCGGCGGTGTCGTCGCAGTAGCAGTCGCCGTCGTCGTCGAAGACCTTGGTGCCGTTGTCCACGATGCCGTCGCAGTCGTCGTCGATGCCGTTGTTCGACTCGTCGGCGTCCGGGTAGATCGTGTCGTCCGTGTCGTCGCAGTCGTCCGTGCCGTACGAGGTGCAGTCGGCGTTGACCGAGCTCGAGCAGATGGACGTGCTCTCGCAGTAGCAGTCGCCGTCCAGGTCGCGGGCGGGCGTGCCGTTGTCGGCCACCCCGTCGCAGTCGTCGTCCACGCCGTTCGCCGACTCGGTGGCCCCCGGGTAGACCGTGGCGTCCTCGTCGTCGCAGTCGTCGTCGGCGTCCGAGGACAGCGCCTCGCCGGAGTCGTCGCAGTCCTCGTCGGTGCTGGTGACGGTGCTGGTGATGCGGAAGGTGTCGTCGTCCTCATCGACGTAGCAGACCTCGCGGTCATCGCAATTCTGGTCGATGTTGTCGCCGGTGATCTCGCTCTTGCCCGGGTTGACGCCCGAGCTCGTGTCGTCGCAGTCCACCGAGCTGTCGGTGCTGAGCGCCTCGCCGGAGTCGTTGCAGTCGGTGTCCGTGCTGGTGAACGTCGTCGTCAGCCGGTAGCCGTCATTGTCGGCGTCGTAGTAGCACAGCTCCGTGTCGTCGCAGTCCTGGTCCTCGTTGTCGCCGGCGATCTCCGTCTCCGACGGGTTGATGTCGGCGTCCAGGTCGTCGCAGTCGGTGGCGGGGGCGGTGGCGACCGCCTCGCCGGAGTCGTTGCAGTCCTCGTCCGAGGAGTTCGTCGTGGTCGTGCTGTAGCTGGAGTCGCGACGATATCCATCGCCATCGGTGTCGATATAGCAGACCTCGCGCCCGTTGCAGGTCTGGTCGATCTCGTCGCCGGTGATCTCGGTGTCTCCCGGGCTGATCCCGCTGTCGGTGTCGTCGCAGTCCGTGCCGGCGGTCACCCCGCTGCTCACCGTGTCGTCGCCGTAGCCGTCGGCGTCGTCGTCGTTGCGGCAGGAGGTGGAGCTCTCGCTCTCCGCGGCGCCGGGGAAGGTGTCGGCGTCGTTGTCGTCGCAGTCGCCGGAGCTGACGGAGCTGGCGGCCTCGCCGGAGTCGTCACAGTCGGAGTCCGAGCTGGTCACGGTCGTGGTCAGGCGGTAGGCGTCGCCGTCCACGTTGACATAGCAGGTCTCCTTGTCGTCGCAGTTCTGGTCGATCTCGTCGCCCGTGATCTCGGTGTCGCCGGGGCTGACGCCGCTGTTGCCGTCATCGCAGTCGGTGCCGGCGGTCACGCCCGAGATCACCGTCTCGTCGCCGTAGCCGTCGGCGTCGTCGTCGTTCATGCAAGAGGTGGAGCTCTCGCTCTCCGCGGCGCCAGGGAAGGTCTGGGCGTCGGTGTCGTCGCAGTCGCCGGAGCTCACCGAGCTGGCCGCCTCGCCGGAGTCGTCGCAGTCGGAGTCCGAGCTGGTCACGGTCGTGGTCAGGCGGTAGGCGTCGCCGTCGGCGTTGACGTAGCAGGTCTCCTTGTCGTCGCAGTTCTGGTCGATCTCGTCGCCGGTGATCTCGGTGTCGGCGGGGCTGACGGCGGCGCTGGCGTCGTTGCAGTCGGCGCCGGCGGTCACGCCCGTGCTCACCGTCTCGTCGCCGTAGCCGTCGCCGTCGTCGTCGTTGCGGCAGGAGGTCGTGCTCTCGAGCTCGGCGGCGCCGGGGAAGGTGTCGGCGTCGGCGTCGTCGCAGTCGCCGGAGCTCACCGAGCTGGCCGCCTCGCCCGAGTCGTCACAGTCGCTGTCGGTGCTGGTCTTGGTCGTCGTGCTGCGGTAGGCGTCGCCGTCGGCGTTCGCGTAGCAGACCTCGTCGCCGTCGCAGTCCGAATCGATCTCGTCGCCCGTCGTCTCCGAGGCGCTGGCGTTGATCGTCGCGTCCGTCTCGTCGCAGTCGTAGTCGGCGGACGTGATGTGCGTCCCGCTGCTGCTCGTGATGTTCTCGGTCGACGTGTAGCCGGTGACGTTCTTGGTTGTGTCGGTGGAGGAGTAGGCGACGTCGCAGTCCGAGCCCGAGGGGCAGCAGCAGACGGTCTCGTCGTAGTGGTTGTCGCTGTCGGCGTCGTTGACCCAGGCGCGCTCGCCGTTGCCGTCGCAGGACCCCGACGCGCTGATGTCGATGACCGTCCCGCCCCCCGCAGAGCAGGTCACCGCAGCATGCGCGATCGCTCCCGCCGAGATGGCCAGGAGCGCGAGAAAGATTCGGAAGATGTCCGCGAGATGGCGGTTCATGATGTTGCCCTTCCGCCCCCTTCGGGGCGTTCTGTGAGCACCAGACACTGCTGTCTCAGAAGCTGAATCTGCTCCCACTCGAGCCAGGCCCACTCGGCGATCGAGTCGCCGACGCTGCGCTCTCCCGTGGGCTCTTCGCCGTCCGGGTCGAGGGGCTGGCGGACGAAGTCCAGCGAGCCGGGGCGCGGTGAGCGCTGCTCGACCACGCGGCCCTCGGTCGCCTCCTCGTCGGGGTTGGACTTGCGGCGGAGCGGCACGTAGGGCAGCGGGATGGAGGCCCCGGGCTCGTGCTCGTCGCGCAGCCGCTCCGTGGAGAGCCAGGTGCGGATGGCGTCGCCCTCGACGCGCGGCACCCACAGCCCGATCTGCGCCTTGGGCGGGTTGGGCGGCGCCACCGGGATCCACACGTCAGAGCGGTAATCCTGGACCATCGTGCGCTTTCCGCTCTCGGACGCGTTCTTCCGGCCGCCGTAGCGCAGCTCGAGCGGCAGAAGGCCGACGTCGAGCTGCAGCCAGACCTCGTCCCCGCCCTCGGCCACGACGTCGCGCAGCCGCATGGGGCCGATGGCCAGCCAGGCGCGGGTGGTGGGCCGCGCGTAGGTGAGCCGAGAAGCTAGAGAACCTAGCCAGATCCAGGCCGAGACCTTGCTGGCCTTGCGGGTGGCCAGGGTGGCGGCCTCCTTGATGCGCTCGTTGCCCGCGCCACCCCAGGCGGGGAGCAGGTCGTGGACGATGGACAGCGTCTGGGCGATGGTCAGCACGTCCGGGAGCGCGACGGTGCCGACCTGCACCCAGCGCTCCATCCCGCTGGGACGCGCGTCGCCGCGGTCGTTGTCGCCGCGGCCCCAGGCCACCGTGTCGATGCGCTCGATCCCGTTGAGCACGTCCACGTCGGCGCTGAACAGGGTCACCACCTTGAGCTGGATCTCGCGCTCGGCGCGGCGGAAGGGCTGGCTGCAGCGCCCGCACCACTCGCCGGGCTGCCAGACGCGCTCGGCGGCGTATATCTGGCCGCAGGGCTCGCCCCAGAGGGTGGCGTTGTTGCAGGCCACCACCTTCCCGTCCTTGGCCGGCGGCTTCCCCGCGCTCGACGCGTGCCCCTTCGCGGGCGCGTATCGCAGCAGCGCGAGCAGCTTGACCATCATGGCGCTCGACACCAGGCGTCGGTCGCGGAAGCCGAGCGTGCTCAACGCGGCGACGCCGAGGACCATGCCCCAGCGCGCGACGCTCATGTCCCCCGCCCAGCTCGGCCGCAGGAGGGTGCCGGGCAGGTAGGGGTTGTCGGGGACGCCGCCCACCTTGCAGACCGTGGGGCCCGTGTCCGGGCGGCCAAGGAGCTCGGAGCGCGTCAGATCCGCGCCTTGAAAGACGACTCCCTTGTAGAGCTCTTCACAGGTCGAGGCGAAGGCGTCGCGCGCCCAGCCCGGCAGGAAGAACATGATCCCGCCGGTGTAGACCAGGGCCAGGAGCACGTTGCTCCAGGGGTTTCGGCGCCGGGCCAGGAACATCTGGCGGCTGGCCATCCAGCCGGTGAGCGCCGCGCAGGCGCCCAGGACCACGGCCAGCTCGACGGGGGTGAGGACGCGAGCGGCGGTCGGCGTCGAGAACAGCCCGCGCGCCTGATACCAGGCGTAGCCCACCATCATGAAGGGGACCGTGATCTCGATGGCCCCCTCGGCCGCGCGCCAGCGACCGAGCGCCTTCAGCGGCTCCACGCTCATGCACTACCCCGCAACGCCGCGGCGCCGACGGCCTTGTACGGACCTGCGCCGTCGGCGGGCCCGATGATCTGCAGCAGCTCGGTCGCCGCGCGCTCCACCGACATGTGGAGCTGCTCGAAGAGGCCGTCGAGCAGGCGCACGCGGTCGAGGGTGGTCGTCGAGCGCGAGAGCAGCGAGATGCGCGCGGCCTGGAGCGCGCTGGCGCCCACCGTCTGGTAGCGCACCCAGTTGCGGCCCAGCACCTGCTTGTCCCAGACGGAGCCCTCGGGCTCGGCGCGCCAGACGGTGCGCTCGAGGGTCTCGAAGCGCTTGAGCAGCGTGCGCACGCTCGCGTGTTCTGGCTGCCAGACCCTGCGCAAGTCGGTGGCCCAGTCGCGCATGTTCCCCGTGGAAGCGGCCAGGGGCAGCAGATGCGGCAGATCCGCCTGATCAGGCTTTACGAAGCCGATAACGGGCGAGATCCGCTCGCGGGCCACGCTGACGTTGCCGCCCGGCCCCTCGCTGAGACGACCCGCCTCGATCTTCGTGCTCAGCACCAGCACGCCCTGCACCGCGGGGCCCGCGCTGGTCGGCCACTTCGCCCGCAGCGGCGCGTCGATGCGCAGCAGCACCCGCCGACCGTCGCGCGTGGTCAGGATCGCCGTGCCCTTGCTGACCACCGCCTCCTCGCTCTTGCCCTCCGGGCGCACGGTCCCCGGCGGGCCGGAGCTCGCCGGCTCACCCTCGAGCTCGAGGCCGGAGAGGATGAGGCCGTTGGCGTCGGGCCAGCTCAGATCGAGCCAGGCCGTGAGGATTCGGTCGGGGGCGTCGGCGACGGCCTGAAGGCTCTCCAGGTCCAGGAGCGCGCCCTCGATGGGCCTGAACATATTTTCCGGTGCGTTCATCAGCTGCTCCGAGCGATCTTGGACTGCGTGGATACGGGCCGCACGGTGGTCCAGACCGGTAGAAGTCTGTAAAGATCCGTTGGCAGAGGGCGCGAGGGGTCAGCCTCCGCCAGGACGTCCTCGCGACGCACGGCGAAGGCCGCGCCCATCCGAGGCTGGAACCGAACGAGGCCAGCGCTCACGCGGAGCGCCGGCCTGGCGTCCTCGACGCGGCGGCAGGACCACCAGCTGGCGCCGTGGCAGGCGAAGATCTCGCCGGCGGTGGCGGAGGGGGCGGTGGCCTCCTCGTCGTCGGCGGGGGCGTTGGCCTTGAGCACGCCGCTGGTCTGATTGCCCAGCCCGGCGGCCTCCAGCACCTCACCGGCGCGCTCCACGGTGCCGCGGTACGGGCGCCAGGAGGGCATCAGCGCGGCCAGTCGGCGCAGGCGGGCGCGGTCGAGCTGGTGGACGGAGCGCTCGACCCCGCAGGCCTCGACCAGGCTGGCGAGCACGCGCGGCTCGGCGCCCGACGAGCTCCACAGCAGGCCGCGGCTGGCGACCACCCAGCGAGGGCGCGCGAAGAGGAGCTGCAGGCCCTCCCAGGCCGTCGCCTCGCCCGCCGCCTGCGCGCCCCAGGCCTCCTGGGCCACCGAGGGCGGGATCACCGCCGTCACGGAGCCCGCCTGGTAGACCACGCGGGTCTTCGAGGCCTGCCGCGCCGTCAAGGGCAGGGCCTGAGGGTCCAAGGAGGGGTCGGCCCACTCGAGCCCCTCGGTCTGCTCCGCCGCCGCCGCCTGCGACCAGGCGAGGGTGGGCTCCTGGAGCGCCAGCGTCGGAGGCGCGCTCATCCGGCCTCCACGCCGTGCTCATCGATGCGCACGACGGCGGCGTTGAGCAGCAGCTCGGCCCGCGCGGGGCTGGCGGTGCGTCCGCGGGCGTCGCGCAGCGTGCCGGAGAGGCCCGCCAGCGCGTAGGCGGGCAGGGTCACGGAGCCGCCCGGGGTGGCCTCGTGCCCGGCGTCCCCGTCCTCGAGGGTCGCCTCGCCGCGGGTCAGGACCAGCGGCCAGAAGCGGGTGACGATGGCGTCGCGGATGGTCGGGATGCGCTGCGCGAGCAGCTTCACCTGCCGACGCACCACCTGACGCGCCCACTCCAGGTCGGCGTCGGAGAGGTCGCCGCTCGGCGGGCCGACCACGACCAGCAGGCGATCCGGGCCGGCGGACTCCAGCGCGCGCGCCACGCGGCGGGTCTCGGGATCATCGGGGGTCCCCAGCTCCTGCGAGCCGGGCTCGGGCGGCCAGAGCGCGGTGGTGAGCAGGGCGCGCTCGGCGTAGGTCCAGACGCGCACGTTCCAGCCCAGGCCGCGGTTGCCCAGGGCCTGGCGGACGAGGCGCTCCCAGTCGGCGGGCAGCACGGGCAGCCCGGAGGCGGGGACGGCCATGCGGTCGATGGCGGCCTCGGGGGTCTCGCGGTCGGCGCCGAAGAAGGTGCCGAGCGGGTTCGAGACGCGGGCGATGCTGGGCGTGGTCTCCGGCGGCTGCTCGACCAGGCTGATCGCCCCCGCCGGCACCTCGCCCGCCGCCCCGTCGGTGCGGCGGTACCACTCCAGCCGCAGCCGCGTCCCCGGGCGCAGGGTGCGCGCGTTCCCGTTGGCGTCCGGCGCGTTGATCTGCACGGTGCCCGCGCTGGGGTCTACGGCGACGCCCACATAGTCTTGGACAGGCTTTTGACCCTCGACCGATAGCCAGGACAGGGGCATCTTCCGCAGGACGGCCGCGGCGCTGTCGGGGATGGGCTGCTCGAGGAGCTGCTCCACGACCTCGGTGCTGACCACGTCCTCGTAGAGCAGGCTCACGGACTCGGGCACGTTGCGCTGCACGGTGTAGCGGCGGCCGTCGCGCACGGCCGGCATGTTCGCCACCATGACGGCGTTGAGCAGGATCCCGTGCGGGGCGCCGGCCACGGCCAGCAGGAGGCCGGTCTGGTCCGCGGCCAGCGGCACGTCCAGGGCGAGGATCCCGGCCATGCCGCGCGTGCCCGCGGGGGGAGGCGCGGGCAGGAACCAGGCGACGCGGTGCTTGAGCGCGGTCTGGCTGGGCGCGCCGGCGCTGTCCAGGCCCCAGGCCTCGATCTGCGGCGGGCGCTCGAAGTCGGCGTCGGCCAGCACCACCGCCACGCGGACGTTCTCGGTCTCGGCGCGCAGGGTCGGGATCTGGACGTGTACCACGGTGCGGGGCTCGCTCCCGCCGAACGCGCCGCCCGCGAGCCGGGCCCAGAGGCCGCGCTCGAGGGCGCCGGAGAGCCAGGTCGGCTCATCCGGCTCGTCGGGGGCGGCGGGCCGGAAGGTGCGCTGCAGGCTGGGGCGAAGGGCCACCAGCTTCGTGTCCTGGGCGGCCACCGTCTTCCAGATCGCCTCGACCACCGTGGCCGGCACCGGGGCCGCGCGCCGAGAGAGCAGCCTGGCCACCGGGAAGTCGGTCGGCACGCCCGGGATGAGGATCTTGCCCTCCTCGGGCGAGGGCATGGGCTTCTGCCCGCGCATCCGAGCCGGCAGCAGCGGGTGGTCCGAGAGCTGCACCGGCGGGGTCCAGGTGCTCTCGTCGAGCGTCCCCCAGTCGCCGTCCAGGTCGCCGCCCGTCCAGACGCCGCCCGGCGCGGAGCGCGAGAACGCGCCGCCGACGTCGATCTCCGCCGTCAGGGCGACCTGCTCCTGCGCCACCTGCACCGCCGCCAGCTTCAGCCAGCCGATGTTGCGCTCGCCGACGCGGGCGATGGCGCCCTCCATGGACTTGAGCAGCTCGGCGGCGTTGTTCGTCATCGCCGTGAAGCGGATCAGCTCGCGGTCGAAGGCGCCGGAGCGCTGCGGGGCGTGCCGCCAGGCCGTGAGCGCGCCGGTGCCCGCCGGATCCTGGCGTCGGCCGGCGCGGAAGAGCTCGCCGCCGCGGATCTCGACGAAGGAGGACAGCTTCGCCTTCCACAGCGCGACCTCGCGCTCGACCGCGACGAACTCGATGGTCTCCTTGCGCTCGTTCTGGGGCGTGAAGAAGCGCCAGGCGGCGGGCAGGTCCACCTCGGTCTTCAGGGTCCCCTCGACGTTGACCTGCATCACCACCGCGCCCACGGCGG
>CAZKWG010000198.1:0-11162 GCA_964556105.1 uncultured Enterobacterales bacterium
GCCTGCTCGATCACGTCCAGCGCGCGCGCCGCGCCGGCCATGCCCGCCGCCACCACGTCAGCGTCCGGAGTCTTTCCGGACATGCCGGCGTACCAGATGTTCATCACCGCCTTCATCGCCGGCGGGGAGAAGTACGAGCCCTCCACGCTGATCCACTGCTCCATCCGCGCGGCGGCCTTCGGGTCGGCCGGCGTCAGGCGCGCGCCCGGAAGGGTGGCGTCCAGGTAGCGGATGATGGCTCGGGACTCGTACACGCTGAAGCCGTCGTCCTCCAGGACGGGCACGACGCCGAAGGGCTGGCGGGCGAGGTGAGCCGGGCTCTTCTGCTCGCCCTTGGAGAGGTCGATGACCTCGAAGTCGAAGGCTGCGCCTCGCTCGGCGAGGGTGAAGAGGACCTTGCGGGTGCAGGTGCTGCCGGGGTTGCCGTACAGTTTCAAGGGAGACTCCATCGGTGTGAGGGCAGGGGAGAGATAGCGCGGCGGGCGAGCGCGTCAACGGGGGCGGCATCCCGCACAGCCGGGCTGTGTGGTTCCGCACAGGGAGCCTCCCAAAGCGCCGCTCTCCTGGATGGCACGCTTTTTGCTTAAACTGGTATCTATGACTCCCAATAATCTCTCCGCCCTCGCCCAGCAGATCCTCGACACCCACCACGCGCTCCTGAAGCGCGAGCTCCCCCGGCTGGAGGCGGCCTTCCGACAGGGGGATCCCGCGCTTCGCCGCCCCTTCGAGCGCCTCTGCCGGACCTTGGAGGCGCACCTGCAGAAGGAGGAGCAGATCCTCTTCCCGGCGATCCTGGCGCTGTGCGCGCGGGGCGAGCTCTCCGGCTGCGGGGTCCTGGGCCCGATCCGCCAGATGGAGCACGAGCACGAGGAGATCCGCGCGATTGAGGCTGAGCTTCGCCAGGCCGCCGCGCTGGCCGGGCCGCTGGAGGCAGACCTGGTCGCCCTGCTCGACGATCTGGCACAGCACGCGCGCACGGAGGACGAGGCGCTCTTCCCCGCCGCCCTGGCGCTGTCCGAGCCCGCCGCCGACCTCATCCCGCCCAGCGCGCCGCCCTGGAGCGAGGCGCAGCAGGCCGTCGCCGCCGCCACCGCCCGTCGCCGTCCGCCCAGCGAGGTGATCCGCCACACCCGCGGCGTCTGCCCCGGCTGCCACCAGGAGGTGCGCGCCGAGGTCGTCGTGCGCGATCAGGCGGTCTACCTGGAGAAACACTGCGCCGACCACGGCATCGACGCCCAGCTCCTGAGCCGCAGCCCGGACTACTGGAGCCGGCTGGACCGCTTCTACTTCCAGGTCAACCAGCAGCCCTACCCGCAGCGCGACTTCATCGTGCGGATGACCGAGCGCTGCAACCTGGCCTGCCCGATCTGCCTGGCGAAGGCGAACACCGAGGACACGCCGGACCTGGACCTGAGCGGGCTGGAGGCGCTGCTCAGCGAGCGCCGCGGCGTGAAGATCGACCTCATGGCCGCCGAGCCCACCCTGCGCCCCGACCTGGAGGAGTGGGTTCGCAAGGTCAAGGCCAGCGGCAACATCGCCGCCCTGCACACCAACGGGCTCAAGCTGGCCAACCGCGCCTACGCGCAGAAGATGAAAGAGGCCGGCGTGGACGAGGTCTTTTTGCAGTTCGACGGCATGGACGACGCCGCGAACATCGCGCTGCGCGGCCGGCCGCTGCTCAAGGCCCGCCAGGCGGCGCTGGCCAACCTGCGGGAATTCGACATCGCCACCAGCCTGATCGTCGTCATCGCCCGCGATCTCAACGAGGCCCAGGTCGGCGAGACCTTCCGCATGGCGCTGCAGCCGAACAACGACCACATCCGCGAGGTCTTCTTCCTCGGGCTGCGCATGTTGGGCAGCGCGCGTTTCTCCGGGACCTTCACCGACCAGGCGCTCATGCCCGACGAGCTCATCGACCTGCTCACGACGCAGGAGGCGCGCATCACCCGCGACGACGTCCGCGACTTCAACCTGGTCTACTTCGCCATGCTCTCGGCGTTCCAGGTCAAGAAGTGCCTGTACGTCCAGCACTACATGGTCGCCCGCGACGGCGCCGGCGGCTACGCGCCCGTCTCCGACATCCTGGACCTGGGCGCCCTGGCGAGGGCGTCCGAGCGCTACGGAGCGCGCTTCGCCGCCCACCCCACCCTCGCCCGCGCCGAGCTGGGCGCCAGCCTGATCCGCCAGGGCCTGCGCCCCAGCGCGCTGCGCCACGCCGGCGACCTGCTCAAGCTGGAGCAGCTCTTTCAGAAGGGCATGAACCTGGGCCAGGTGCCCTCGCGCTTCCTGCTGCTCGGCTTCATCACCGCCTGCGATCCACACAACTATGACGCCCAGGTCGCCATCAACTGCGGCAAGGGCGAGCTGTCCTCGGACGGCGGCTTCACCGAGTGCAGCGCGACGGCCAACGTGCGGCGCGAGGCGCGCTTCGACGCCAGCGATCGCGATCCCGGGCGCCCCTTCGAGGGCTCGAAGACGCCGCCGAGCGCGTGAGCCTGGCCCTGGTCAGGGTGTGCGAAAACACACAGGCCCCTGTGCGCCTCGGCTCAGCCTCGGGCGATCAGCGTCCAGGCGGCGCCGAGCACGGTGATCAGCAGCCCCAGCGCAGCCAGGATCGCCTGTAGCCACAGCTCGTAGCCGATCATCGCGAGCTGCGCGCCCATCCAGACCGTCAGCACGACGCCGCTCACCAGCACGAGCTGCGGCGCCCGCTGGGAGCGGACGATGATGGCGGCGCAGACGCTCAGCGGCAGCACCCCGTTGGCCAGGAAGAGCACGATGCCCGGGGTGCGGAAGTCGGGGAACGGCGTCCCGTTGAGCAGGGTCAAGGCCATGCCCATGCCGCCGCCGCTGGGGTCGTGGAACAGCTCGCTGCCCCCCAGGAGTCCGGCCACCGCCAGCGGCGCCAGCAGCCCGATGGAGAGGATGCCCAGCGCAAGACCGGCGGCATCACCGGGGAGGCGGGCGGGGCCGCGGCGGTCGAGCCTGGCGATCTCGGGATTGACGGGGGGTGTGAGCTCCATGGGCCTGGACGTCATGGCGACCTCGGGGTGGGACTCTCAGGAATGCAAGGGGCGTGCCATGGGGTGGAGGAGCGGCGAGCTGTCGAACGAGGCGCTCGAGGCTGCGAAAGCACGTTGATTCCTGGAGGACTGTTCGCTGGCGTCAAGGACGGAGCCGTGAGAGGAGGGCGTCGCCCCTCCAGATGGAAGCTAGGGGATCTGGTTTTGGGCAAAACTTGGAGGGATGGCCTGAGGCGGCCTTCACTCCCCAGCGAGGACCGGCGCTACTCCGCAATCTCGGTTACACTGACCCCAGAGGTCGACATGGCCAAGGCCGCGCAGGTGCTTCCCCCGCACGACGAGCTGAGCGACGAAGACAGCCTCGTCTCAGCACGGAACGTGCGCGAATCCGAGGAGTTGCGCGCGCTCCTCGTGCCCCGTTCAGGAAGCGTGACCCGCGGCGCGGGCGGTAAGCCTCAGGGGCTGGGCGCCCGTCGGGTGCGGTGTGAGGCGTCCCTCGCAGACGCGGTCATTGAGGAGCGGCGACGTTGACGTTGTATCTGGACACCAGCGCGCTGGTGAAGCTCTACGTTGTCGAAGCGGGCTCCGACGATGTGCTCCAATGGATCGCCGACGCGAGCTTCGTGTGGACCTCGCTGGTCACCTTCCCCGAGGCGCGCTCCGCGCTCGGGAGACGACTCCGCGAGCGCTCGCTCTCGCAGCTCGACCACGAGGAGATCCTGTTACAGCTCGATCAGGACTGGCGCGATCTCGACACCGTCCATGTCGATCCGACCCTCGCCCTTGCTGCTGGGGCTTTGTGCACAAAGCATGGGCTCCGAGGCTTCGACTCCGTTCAGCTCGCGAGCGCGTTGTACGCCCAAGCGCTGGCTACCGGCGACTTTGCGGCCGCGAGCTATGACCCTGCGCTGGCGCGCGCCATGCGGGCCGAGGGGATCGTGGTTCGCGGTGCGCCGATGCGAGCTGGGTGATCGGGGAGATGTATGGGCCACCTCGTGCTGCCTGCCACGGCGCGATGGCCGGTCTGTGAGCAATGTTTGCCACGGTGATCACGGCGCAGAATCAGAAGATTCGTAAACGGGTCGTATCTGCGGGGCGCGCATCGACTTATTCGGTGTTTGAGGCCGGTCCAGATGTTGAGCCACAGGCCGGGCTGCTGCCGAATTTGCCCCTCCAGATCAAAGCCGGGGGATCTGTACCGCTCTGGAGAGGCCCACCGCCGGAGACATCGCCCGGCGTCGGTTCTCCCACCGCCGTCGCCTCGCGTCCGAGGAGGAGATCGGGAGCCTCGTCTCCGCACATGCCGCTCGCCCCACCCTGTCCGCCCCCGAGCCCACCGGATTATCCTTGGGCCATGTCCCCCACCGACGCCGAGCGCTTCCTCCTCGACTGGCACGCCCGCCGCCCTGGAGAGACCGCGCGCGCGATGTCTGAGGCGCGGGATGATCAGGGTCAAAGCTCTTACGACCGGCTGGTCGCCCTGGTCCGGCCCGGGGACCAGGTCCTCGATCTCTGCTGCGGGGACGGCTTCCTGCTGGAGCGCATCCTGGCCGCCGGAGCGGCGCAGGCCTGGGGCCTGGACGCGAGCGAGGCCGAGCTCGGCGGGGCGCGGGCGCGCCTGGGACCGGAGCGGCTCCACCTCGGTCGCGCGCAGGCGCTGCCCTACGACGACGGCGCCTTCGATCTCGTCGACCGCAATCGCTCCCCTCCCTCCGTCGCTCCTCAGAGCGCAGGCATGCCTGAGAACACCCAGGCGATGCCCGGCGTCGTCTCTCCCACTGCCGTCGCGGAATGCCCGACGAGTAGATCGGGGGCCCCGTCTCCGCTCACATCACCCGGTCCAGCGATCATGGCCCCGGATATCGAGGGGATATCTTCGTCTCCGAGTCGCTCGAAGCCGACCCTCGCGTCCGCGTCCACAGGCGTCGCTGTCCCCGCTTGTGGTCCATAGAACAGCAGCACCAACTCTCCGCCGGTGAGCAGGAGATCCTGGTGCCCATCGCGATCCACGTCACCCACGCGCGTCACCTCGTTGCCGACGCCGCCCCAGGGCTCGCCATAGACACGAAAGTTGGCGTCGGAGGCGACCGCTGATCCACTCAGGGGGCCCAGATGCAGGTAGGAGGCGCCACAGTTCGACGCACAGGTATCTGGCGCGTCCTCTGGGGCACCCGAGAGGAGGTCGTCGAGCCCGTCGCCGTCGACGTCGCCGACAATAGCGACCGATTGGCCCAGCCATGTGCTACCCTCACCCTCGCCGATTCGCACAGCGTCAGCGTCCTCGGCTTGGATCACGCCGCCGGCTGCCCCCTGAAACACGAAGACGGCCCCTTGGCCTTGGCTCTCCGACGTCTCCCAGTGGCTCTGGTCTCGGGCGCCGATGATGATGTCGTCCACACCATCCCCGTCCAGGTCGCCGCGCCCATCCGTGCGCATGCCAAAACCCGAGCCGAAGTCTCGTCCCTCGATTTGGGCGATCGCGGTGCTGGCTACGTTTGCTGATCCTGCGGCGTCCGCCGCCTGGATGTAGACCAGGCCTGCCAGGTCGCCGCCGCTCGTGGTGGCGTTGAAGACGCTCAGGAGCAGCTCTCCCCGGCCATCGCCGTCCTGATCGCCGGCGCTGCCGACGGCGATCTGGTGCGACCCGGGTGTCGCGAACGTGGAGGCGGCGGCCTCGATGGGCTGTTCACCGTCCGGCGGCCCCAGGAGCAGCCAGGCGACGGTGTCCCCCTCGTCTGGGGGGGAGGTGCTCATGGCGAGGTCGTCGAGCCCGTCTCCGTCGGCATCCCCAACGCCGGAGACCGTGCCGCCCAGGCCCTGATCCAAGGTGGAGCCGAAGACGATCCCGTCCGCAGTCGGCAGGGGGCGGTCGCCCACCAGCGGGCCCAGGATCAGGTATACCGCGCCGGCAAAGGGGGCGAAGGTGTGCTCTTCCTCGGCGGCGACGCTCAGATCCGGCCTGCCATCGCCATTCAGATCCCCCACAGCGGTGACCGCGGACCCTGCTGCGTCGAGGTCTGCACCACCCTCCATCGTGCTGAACGCCTCCTCGAGGAGGACGTCGCCCCAGAGGCCGCAGGTCCGATCCGCCGGGTTGCGTGCGGCGGTGTTGTCGTCGCAGTCGCCCGGTTGCACCGCCGTATACGGTTCGCTCGGGCCACAGAGGCAGCGAGTGTCGGAGGTCCCGTATCCGTCGCCGTCCTGGTCCAGGTACCAGGCCTCGCAGTTGGGGGTATTCTCCTCACCGGCGCAGCCCGTGTCCAGGATGTCTGGCGCCGAGTCCACCGAGGGCTCCCCTTTGGAGTCCCCGTGCACGCAGGCCGCACCCAAGTGCACGAATAGCAAGGCTAGGCGACCGGGTTGCGTCATGGGGCCGGACAGGCTGGGCGAGAGCTGATGCCACCTTCATGTGCAATGTAGCCCGGGAGCGAACAGTTGTCTACGACGTCGGTGCCTGCCCCGCCGCTGCCCGTGTTGTAGTATCCAGCAGCGCAGTTGGCCGATGGGCCCCATAGCGTATCATTGCCTGGGCCACCCTGAAGTGTGTCGGGATCGGTCGTGCCGTTCTCATCGTCGCCACACAGGATGTCGTTGTTGCCATCGCCATAGATTTCGTCCGATCCGTTGTTTCCCGCGATCGAGTCGTCGCCATCATCCCCATGAATGATGTCGTCTCCATCGCCCCCAGAGACGATGTCATTGCCACTGCCACCGTGAATGAGATCCCAGTTGCCGTCGCCGAAGATCGTGTCGTCCCCCGACTCACCCTCGATATCGTCCGTGCCGGTTCCGCCCGAGATGAGGTCTGAGTCGTCACCCCCCCGGATGGTGTCATCGCCCTCACCACCTGTTAGGGTGTCGTCATCAGCATCCCCAGAGATCGTGTCATCTCCGTTGCCGCCAGAGATCTCGTCGTCACCTGTCCCCCCTGTGATCTCGTCCGCCCCCCCCTCTCCATTCAGCTCATCGTTGTCGTTGCCACCTTGGGCCAGGTCGTCTCCGGCACCTGCATTGATCGTGTCGGCGCCATCATCACCGCGGAGCTCATCCCGGTAGCTGGCGTGTACGCTCTCACTGCCCCAGATGGTGTCGGCGCCGCCCCGTCCAGACACATAGCCAGTCAGGAACACGTCCGTATAGGTCAGGTCATAGGGGGCAAAACATGAGCCTGAGTAGCAGTATAAGTAGATTTTGTCATCGATAGATGTTCCGAGCACCTCGACCCTCGTGATTCCCGTAGCCGCGACCCGGCAGCAGAAGTCTTCGCTATCACCAGCCGATCCCGCGACCTCGATGTAGCCACTCCTTAGATAGGCGGCTACAGAAATGCCTTCTGTAGAGTCGTCATCATTGGCCGCCAGATCGCAGCTCAGCGTGGTCCCCGTGCCCGAAAGGGAGCAGATGTCGTTCGCAAGTCCTCCATCACACATCGACTCATCTACATCGTTCGAATCGCATTCCGTAGCTTGCGCATCGCCCGCGAATCCGAGCAGCAGGGTGGCGCTTGCGACGGCCATGAGCCTGGACGGTGTCTCATGAAGCCGAGAAATACGCTGAAGCCGGGGGGGGGACATCGAGACCTCCTAATGTGATCGTGGGAGAAGGGAGCTGTTTGGAATCATGGAGTGCCTTTTGCGGATAGTCAAGTCGACCTCTGGGTTGACCGAGCCCACCGGATTATCCTTGGGCCATGTCCCTCACCGACGCCGAGCGCTTCCTCCTCGACTGGCACGCCCGCCGCCCTGGAGAGACCGCGCGCGCGATGTCTGAGGCGCGGGATGATCAGGGTCAAAGCTCTTACGACCGGCTGGTCGCCCTGGTCCGGCCCGGGGACCAGGTCCTCGATCTCTGCTGCGGGGACGGCTTCCTGCTGGAGCGCATCCTGGCCGCCGGAGCGGCGCAGGCCTGGGGCCTGGACGCGAGCGAGGCCGAGCTCGGCGGGGCGCGGGCGCGCCTGGGACCGGAGCGGCTCCACCTCGGCCGCGCGCAGGCGCTGCCCTACGACGACGGCGCCTTCGATCTCGTCACCTGCCATCTGGCCTTGATGCTGCTGGATCCGGTGGAGCCCGTGCTCTCCGAGGTGCGGCGCGTGCTGCGACCGGGCGGGCGCTTCGCCTTCGTGGTGGGCGGCCCCGGGGTGGAGGGAGACGTCTGGAGCCGGCTGGTAGACGCCTTCCTGGCCCTGCCGCGGCGCACCCTTCGGCTGGGCGACGCGCGCTCCCGCTCCGAGGCCGGGCTACGCGCGCTGATGGCCGGCTTCGAGCAGGTGCGGATCGAGCCCTTCGTCGTCACCGTGCCCGGCGACCGGGCGACCATCTGGGCGCAGTTTCAGAGCACCTACAACCCAGACCTGAGCAATCCGGACACGATGGCTGATCTCGAGCGGCGCTTCCTCGAGGAGATCGCGCCCGATCCGCTGGCCCTTCTGACGGCGCACCAGGGGCGGCGCCTGGGCTTCGGGATCCGACCATGAGTGGAGACCGCGCCGCGCGCGAGGCTTTCCTGCGCGACTGGGGGCAGGCCCTGCACACGTACGGCGTGCCCGCCCACCGGCTGGAGAGCTCGCTCAGCGAGCTGGCCACGCGGCTCGGCGTCGAGGGGCAGTTCCTCTCCACCCCGACCTCGCTGATGTGCGCCTTCGGGTCGCAGGACGATCAGCGCGTCACGCTCGCGCGCCTGACCCCTGGGACCACCGACCTGGGCCGGCTGGCGACCCTGGACGCGCTCGGGCAGGCTGTGCTGTCCGGCGAGATCGACGAGGTCGAGGGCCGCCGTCGCCTGGAGGCCGCCCTTCACGCGCCGCCGACCTTCGGGCGCCTGCCCAGCACCCTGGCGTACAGCGGATCCTCGGCGGCGGCTGCATATTTTCTGGGGGGCGGTCTCATCGACATCGGGTCGGCGGCCCTGGCTGGGCTGGGGGTCGGGCTGCTGGCGGCGCTGGCGCGCAGCCCGGAGGCGGGGCGGGTGCTGGTCCCGCTGGGCGGGCTGCTGGCGGCGCTGGCGGCGGCGCTGGCGGCGAACCACGGCGCCTCCATCGCCATCGTCACCCTGGCCGGGGTGCTGGTGCTGCTGCCCGGTCTCTCCATCACCATCGCCATGACCGAGCTGGCGACGGGGAACCTGGTCTCGGGCACCTCGCGGGCGGCGGGCGCGGTCGCCACCCTGCTGCAGCTCGCCTTCGGCGTCACGCTGGGCCGCTACCTCGCCGACTGGCTCCCGCCGCCCTTGCGCCCGCCGCGCGTCCACCTGCCCGAGCTGCTGGACGTCGCCGCGCTGGGCCTCATGGTGCTGACCCTGGTCGCGCTCCTGAAGGCGCGCTGGCGGGACGCCGGCTGGGTGGCGCTGGGCACGGCGACCGGCCTGTTCGCGGCGCGCCTCGCCAGCGAGCTGGTCGGGCCGGACCTGGCGCCGTTCATGGGGGCCTTCGCGGTCACGGTCGCGGCGAACCTGGTGGCGCGGGTGGCGCGCAAGCCGTCGAGCCTGGTGGCCGTGCCCGGTCTGTTGACGCTGGTGCCGGGCAGCCTCGGGCTGCGCGGGATGACGACCATGCTCGACGACACGATCAAGGGGGTGGAGCTGCTCTTCCAGACCGGCTTCGTCGCCGTGGGCCTGGTCGCCGGCGTGCTCATCGCGCACGTCGTCGTCGCGCCGCGCCGCAGCCTGTAGCGGTCGCCTGTGGCAGAATGTGCCCCTCCTCTCTGCCCGGGAAGCCCCATGTCCGACGCGCTGGAGATCAAGGTCGAGATCGCCGACATCACCGAGGTCAGCGTGGATGTGCTGGCGCTGAAGTACGCGCGCTCCTTCCACGGCGCCGATCTGGCGGTGGCGAAGCGGATGCTCGAGGCCGGCGTCGCCGTGGACGAGCTGGAGCCCGAGGTGGGCGAGCGGCGGATGCTCCAGGCGCGCGGTCGGCTGGGCGCGCGCAACGTGCTGATGGTGGGGACGCCCTCGCTGGGGCAGTTCCGTTACGCGGCGATTCGCGACTTCTCTTCGGGGATTCTGCGCTTTCTGGCGAAGGAGGCGCCCGAGACCACCTCGCTGGCCATGACCATCCACGGGCCGGGCTACGGGCTCGACGAGGGCGAGGCCCTGCTCAGCCAGGTCAGCGGCTATCTGGACGCCTGGCAGGAGGGCCTGCTGCCGAAGGGGCTCACCCGCGTGGTGGTGGTGGAGAAGCGGGAGGCGCGGGCCTTCCGGCTCTGGCAGGCCCTGGAGCGGCAGCTCGGGAAGCGCGCCGATGTGGAGCGGATCGGGGAGTGGGCGCTGCGGGTCAGCCGCCCGAAGCTCTCCCGGGGCGAGGCCGCGCCCAGCGAGCCCGCGCCCAGCGAGCCCGTGCTGACCGCGCCGCCGCCGCCCTCGCTGGTCGGCGCCGCGTCGGAGGCCAAGCCGCATGCCTTCGTCGCCATGCCGTTCACGCGGCCGATGGACGACGTCTACTACTTCGGCATCGAGCAGCCCGTGCACGCCCTGGGGATGCTCTGCGAGCGGGTGGACCAGGCCAGCTTCTCCGGCCACATCCTGGACCAGATCCGCGAGCGCATCGACACCGCCGCGGTGGTGATCGCCGACCTGACGGGGGCGAACCCCAATGTCTATCTCGAGGTGGGTTATGCCTGGGGGCGGAACCGGCCGACCATCCTGCTGGTCCAGAACGTGGGGGACCTTCGCTTCGACGTGCAGAGCCAGCGCTGCCTGGTCTACGAGCGCATCATCGACCTGACCCGTCTGCTGACCAACGAGCTCCAGCGCTTCCAGAGCCGCGGGCTGATCCGGCTGCCCTGAGGGGCTTTGCTGGATCACTCGACTTAATATAAACGCCGAATATCAAGATTTTCTGGACTCAGTTGCATTCTTGATCAGGCTCAGATAGCCCAGATGGCATCCGGCATCTCGCCGGGTGTAGACCTCGCTTCTGGAGTGTCCATGCCTGCCCTGAAGGGTACCAAGACCCACGAGAACCTCAAGGCCGCCTTCGCCGGCGAGTCTCAGGCCAACCGCCGCTATCTGTACTTCGCGAAGATCGCCGACGTCGAGGGCCACCCGGACGTCGCCGGCCTCTTCCGCGACACCGCCGAGGGCGAGACCGGCCACGCGCACGGCCACCTGGACTACCTGAAGGAGGTCGGTGATCCTGCGACC
>CAZKWG010000199.1:0-8352 GCA_964556105.1 uncultured Enterobacterales bacterium
GGCAGCTCGTCCCGGTCGAGCACCATGAGCCCGCCCTGGTCGCGCACCGGCACCATCGCGCGGGAGAAGGCGCCGCGGGCCTGGGCGGCGACGGCGCGGCGGTGGCTCTCCAAGGCGAAGGCGTCCACCTCCTCCCGCGAGATCCCGTGCATGGTGGCCAGCAGATCGGCGGAGATGCCCTGGGGCACGAAGCCCACGTCCCACTGGGTGCGCACGTCGGTCATCGCGCCCCCGTCCGAGCCCATCTCCACCCGCGACATGCTCTCGATGCCGCCGGCGACGACGAGATCGAAGAAGCCCGACGCCACCATGGTCGCGGCGTGGTTCACCGCCTCCAGGCCGGAGCCGCAGAAGCGGTTCACGGTCACGCCGGGCGCGTCCAGATCATAGCCGGCGGTCAGCGCGGCGAAGCGGGCGATGCAGGCCCCTTGTTCGCCGGTCTGGGTCACGCACCCCATGACCACGTCGTCCACCTCGCGGGTGTCGAGGGCGTTGCGGTCGGCCAGCGCGCGCAGCGAGCCGGCCAGCAGATCGATGGGGCGGACGACGTTCAGCGCGCCGCTCTCCTTGCCGCGTCCGCGCGGGGTCCGCACGGCGTCGAAGATCAGGGCTTCGGGCATGGGTACTCCTGGTCGCCTCCAAGCTAACCCGCTGGACGGCTATGCTGCGCCGATGCGGTGGCGGACGGGACTGACGGTGGTGGCGATGCTGGCCGGCGCGGCGCAGGCCTGGGAGCGCCGCTGGATCAGCGATGACGCGACGATCTCCTTTCGGTATGCCCAGAACCTGGTCGAGGGCCACGGCCTCGTCTTCAACGCGGGCGAGGCGGTCGAGGGCTACACGAATTTTCTCTGGACCCTGGGCGCGGCGGCGGTCCTCTGGCTGGGCCTCCCGGTGGAGACCGCGGCGCACGTCGCGGGCATCGGCGCCTTCGCCGCGACGATCCTCCTGCTCGGCCGGGCGGGGGCTGGCGCGCTGCCCCTCGCCGCCTGCGCCTTCGCCGGCATGTCCACCGCCGCCGACTTCGGCACCAGCGGGCTCGAGACCAGCCTGTTCACGCTGCTGGTCACGGCGTCCGTCCTGGTCGCCGAGCGCGCCGAGACCACACGCCACGCCCTCCTCGCCGGCGCGCTGGCCAGCCTCGCCCTGCTCACCCGTCCGGAGGGCGGCCTGGTGGGCGCGCTGGTCGTCCTCGCCCTGGCCCTTCCCCGCGGAGGCACGCGACGCGCCCTCGCCGCCCTGCTGCCGCTGGCGCTCGTCTCGCTCGTCTGGGGAGCCTGGAAGCTCCATTTTTACGGGGACCTGCTGCCCAACACCTTCCACGCCAAGGCCGGCGAGGGCGCGCGCTGGGACCAGGGGTGGATCTACCTGGGCCAGTACCTGCGCACCTTCTGGCCGGTGACCCTGGGGATGGGAGCCGCCCTGCTCCTGGCCCTGCGCGGAGAAGAGGCGCCGCGGGCGCGCGCCGGGAGGGTGATGCTCACGCTTGTACTCCCGGTGCTCTACCTTCTCCATGTTGTCCGCGTCGGCGGCGACTTCATGTTCGGTCGCTTCTGCCTGCCCGTCACGCCGCTGCTCCTGCTCTCGCTGGAGCGCGCCCTCGCCACCCACCTCGCGCCCCGGCTGCAGGTCGGCCTCGGCGCGCTGGCGGTGCTCGGGTCCGCCCTCGCCCTCACCCCGCAGGCCCTCGAGCAGGCCCGCAGCGGCGGGCTCTTGAAGGACGGCGTCATCGACGAGCGCGCCTACTACATCGGGCAGGAGGCGGCGATCCAGCACCAGATCGCCGTGCTCCGCCCGCTGCTCGCCGGGCTGGACCTGCGCGTGGCCTACTTCGGCGCCCAGGCGAGGCTGGTCTACGCCCTGGACATCCCCTACGCGCTGGAGGGCGAGGTCGGCCTCACCGATCGCGAGATCGCCCGCCTGCCGAGCCCCCCGGGCAGCCGCGTCGGCCACGGCCCCCGCCTCACCCTCGCCCGCGCCCAGGCGCGCGGCATCGACCTCTTCCTGGAGCGCCCACCCGCCCCCGGAGACCGGATCATCGCCGCCATCGCCAACCCTCGCGCCGGGCCGCGCGCCGCCGCCCACATCGACTTCGGCCAGGGTGTGAGCGGCTATGTGATCGTCTGGCGCGAGGCGCTGATGGCCACGCTCGCCGCGCGCGGCGCGCAGATCACACGCTATGAGGACCGATCTCCGCCGACGCGTTAGGTGGATCGGCTCTGGTGGAGACCATGCTCGATCTGCGCGACGTCGCTGAGCTCGATCGCCCGAAGGCCGCCGAGGCCTTCGAGCGCTACCGTCTGCAGATCCTGGACGACCCCTCCGATCCGGCCTTCGATCTCGCCTACGAGATGCTGGACGCCTTCTTCGGCCCGCGCGGCGAGCTGGAGGAGCGCGAGACCCTGGCCCGCTTCGCCCGCGAGCGGATCATCCACTACGGCCCCGGCATGGAGGGCCACTACCGGATCATCGCCGCCTGGGAGCGGGACACCCTGGTCGGCGTGCGCGACTGCTACGTCGATCTCGACGTCCACGGACGCGCCTGCATCGTGGCCCTGAGCCACGCCTACATCGCGCCGGACCACCGCCGCAGCGGGCTGGGCGCCGTCTTTCGCGCCGTGCCGGTGACCCTGGCCCGCCAGACGGTGGCCGAGCGCTTCGTCAACCCGAGCAGCGTGCCCATCATCATCGCCGCGGAGATGGAGCCGGCCGACCCGGAGAACCCCGACACCATCATCCGGCTGATGGCCTACGGGCGCTCGGGCTTCAAGGTGCTCGATCCGCGCCGCCTGCCCTACTCGCAGCCGGAGTTCCGCGATGAGGCGGTCCAACGCTGCGGCCACACCGCGATCGCGTTGATGGCGGTGGTGCGCTGGGTGGATCGCCCCGAGGCCAGCGCCATGCCGCCCCGCCTGGCCGCCGCCTTTCCTCGCCTCTTCCACGTCTGCCACCGCATGTACCTGCCGGCCTGGCGGGTGGATCCGTCGGAGGCCCACGCGCTCGGCGCCCTGGCCAGCGCCGCCGAGGACGTGCCGATGCTGCCCTTGCCGACCTGCCCCGACGAGCTGGCGCTCGTGGCGCCCCTGCTGCGGGGCGCCTTTCTGCCGCTCTACCCGCCGTCGCTGCGCGGGCCCGAACCCGAGTTTCGTGGCGCGGAAGAGGAGCTCGCGCTGCTGCGGGCGCGCTGGAGCGTCGCCGCCTGAGCCCATAGTCTCGCCATCGATGAGACCATTCGACTTGTGGAACAAGTTGGCGCCCTTTTCAGTGCGAACTGTCTAAGGTTTCGACGCCTGACGCCAACGAGGCTAGGCTCGGCAGACCTCCACTCCACAGGAGACTCTCATGGGACAGCAGGATCACGGCCGTTTTGACTGGTACGAGCTCAGCACCACCGACATCCCCGCCGCCATCGACTTCTACACGAAGGTCATCGGTTGGGAGACGGAGCAGTTCAAGGGCATGGACTACACCATGTTCAAGCCTGCCGACGCCGGCAGCGTGGGGGGCGTCATGCCGCTCTCCGACGAGGCGAAGCAGATGGGCGCGCCGCCCAACTGGCTCGGCTACATCGCGGTGGGCAACGCCGACGCCACCGCGCAGAACATCGTGAGCCGCGGCGGCAAGGCGCTCACGCCAGCGTTCGACGTCCCTGGCGTCGGCCGCATGCAGGTCATGGCCGACCCCTGGGGCGCCGTCTTCGCCCTGCACGAGTTCGAGTCCGACATGTCGCCGGCGACCATGCCCGTCCCCGGCCAGGTCTGCTGGGCCGAGCTGATGACGGACGACCTCGACGCCGCCTGTGACTTTTACAGCGCCGTCTTCGGCTGGACGAAGGGTCAGGCCATGGACATGGGCGAGATGGGCATGTACCAGCTCATCGAGCGCGGCGGCAGCGGCTTCGCCGGCTTCATGAAGCGCCCCCCGATGGTGCCGGTCAACTACTGGTTGTACTACGTGAGCGTGGCGGACCTGGACGCGACGCTGGAGCGGGCGACGGCGGGCGGCGGGACGATCATCGTGCCGCCCATGCCCATCCCCGGCGGCGACCGCATCGCGCAGTTCCAGGACCCCCAGGGCGCCTATCTGGCGATCCTCGGCAAGTAGTCAGGCCCCCGCCACGGTCGCCACCACGGCCGTGGCCCAGGCCAGCATCCAGAGGGTCGAGGCCGCCACCAGCGCGGGCTCGGCCCGATCCCAGAGGGTGTCCACCCAACACAGCCAGCTCGGCGTGTGGTGGACACGCTCGAAGACCCGCAGCGCGCGACGACGGAGGCGCTCGGCGGGCACAGGCTCCAGGTCCAGGCGAGGCAGATCACGGAGCGCGAGCGCGAGGCGTTCTTCGGGCGTCATGGGAGCTCTCCCAGGGAGGCGGCGAGCGCGCTGCGGGCGCGGGACAGGCGTTGGCGGAGGGCGTCGGGCCTCACGTCCAGGGCGCTGGCGGCCTGGGCGGGCGTCAGCCCCTCGACCACCACGAGCAGTATGGTCTCGCGCTGGTCCGGCTCCAGCGCGGCGATCGCGGCCTCGAGCCGTTGTGCGGCGTCGCTCGCCTCCGCGAAGGCGTGAGGGTCCGGAGGACCAGCCCTCCCGACCCGCGTCCCCGCCAGCGCGACCAGGCGCGCGCCGTCCAGCCAGGACCAGCGCCGCCAGCTCCGCGCGCGGTTGCGGGCCACCGTGAAGATCCAGGCGTCCAGATCCGTGTCCTCGCGCAGGCGCGGCGCGTGGCGCGCGAGCTGCAGAAAGCAGTCTTGAAGCAGCTCTTCTGCGGCGTCCCGCTGCCCCGTCATGCGCACCAGGAAGCCGAAGACGCGCGGGCGGTAGGCGGCGTAGACGGCGTCGAAGGCGGCGGCGTCGCCCCTCCTCAGCCCGCTCAGCCATGCCTGCGTGCGCTCCATGCCTCAGTGGAACGCGCGGGAGGGCCCGCCGTGACAAGGAGAGCGAAAAAAAGAAAACGTGCGACGGCGGTCACGCCGCCCAAGGGCGCGCGTTGTGTCTCTACGAGGGGCGCGACGCTCCCTGGGAGGTCCGGATGATGTGGCTCATGACGGCGGGTGGTGCTCCGAGCTTCGTGATCGTCTTCTTCGGTCTGGTGGCCCTGGCCAGCGCGGCGCGCTTCGCCTGGCGGCCCGAGCCCGGCCGGGTGGGCTACCTGCTCGCCCTCTCCGCGGCCGTGCTCTTCTCCAGCGTGGCCGGCGTGGCCGCTGCCCTGGCCAGCGTGGCCGTCCACGTCGCAGGAAACGACGAATGGGCGAAGAGCCCGGACATGCCGCTCATCGTGCTGATGGGCTTCGGCGAGTCGATGGCGCCGGCGATCCTGGGCTTCTCGCTGCTCTCGGTGATCGCGCTGGTGAGCTCGGTGGGGCTGCGGCGGCTGCCGGCCTGAGCGCGGGCCCTTTCCCCTCGCCAGCGCCGACGGGAGCGCCTATACTGGGGGACGAGAGGCTTCTCATGCCCGTTTCTACCGCTCTCCCCAGGCTCTCTTCGCTCCTGCTCGGCGGCCTCGCGCTGGGGGGCTGCCTGGTCGGCCCCGCGGTGGTCCGCCGCGAGGTCTACACCCGCGAGATCGAGCAGGCCGGCGTGGTCCCCGCGCCCTCCGGCTTGCACGCCGTCGGCCCGCTGGCGCCCGAGGACGGGATCGCGATCGAGGCCGAGCTGTCGACGGCCGCGGTGTCGGCGCCCCAGCGCTCGCGGGAGCAGGGGGGACCCGGGGTCTATGTCGCCTCGGACTGGACGCGCGTCCGCGTCGCCACCGGCCTGAACGAGCACGTCGAGCTGGGCCTGGAGCTGGAGGGCAGCCCGCTGGACCGCGTCCACTTGATGTCCACCGACGTGGGCTACGCGTCCGTGACCGGCGTGCTCGGGCGGGTGAGCCCCTGGGTGCGCGCCCGCGCCCAGAACCGGGGCGGCAGCTACCTCGAGACGCAGCTCCAGGGCTCGGGCACCCTGCTGCCCTACGAGAACCTGGAGACGCGCACCACGACCACGACGACCTACGATCAGGGCGTCGAGACCAGCGCGCTCGTCGCGCAGGACTGGACGGAGCGCCAGAGCGCGCTCTTCTTCTGGGGCTGGCGCAGCGGCGTCTCCCTCGGGCGCGTCACGAAGCGCGGCTGGGACCTCTCCTTCGGCCTCAGCGGCGAGGTCCTGCCGAGCTTCTACGCGACCAACAGCGCCACCTGGTCCTGCACCTGGTGGGACAACGGCCGCAGCTTCTGCGAGCGGGAGCCGCGACGCCCCGCCGACGCGGCCATGGTCCTCGCCTTGTCGAGCACGCTCGCCCTGGGCGTCCCGGTCGGCCAGACGCCCTTTACGCTCATCGGCAGCCTGAGCGGCCACGCGAGCGGGTCCGTCCGCGCCCCAGAGCTGAGGATGGTGCCGTACAGCGGGGCGCTGGGGATGCGCTGGACGCCGGGGACAGCGGGGGACTGAGCGGGGTGGGGCGCTCGAGGTCGGTCGGCCAGAGAGGTTGTGCCCCGCAGAACCTCTCCAGGGGGGCGCCCGGCATCGGGGGCGGACCAGGGGTCACGGTGCGGACCCTCCCCGCGGATCAGCCACCCTCAAAGATTCGCAGGGTCCCCTCATATCCTTTGCAGGTGTCACATGGGGCCGCCGACGTGAGGTCCTCCCAGGGCCCTGATATCAGCACCAGATCCTCCACCCCGTCCCCCGTGCGGTCCACCGCCCGGTTGCCGAAAGCCAGCACGCCATCCTCCGTGTCGTAAAACGTCGAGACGTGGTCCGTCGTCCATGTGCCCGACCAGTCGCTGTCCAGCGCCCAGGCGCCGTAGCTCCCGTCACAGGTCCCCGACAGCACGAGCTCCGGTGCGCCGTCAGCGTCAATGTCGCCCGGGGCGCCGACCTCCGTGGAGAGCACGTTCGAGCTGTCTGCGCCCTCGACGCGCGGCACGTCCGCGTCCGTGAGCGAGCCTTCAACCCCGCCGTGCAGCACGAACGCGCCACCGACCTTGACTCCGCCCGAACTCCAACTGTCCGCGATGATGGCCAGCTCGCTGTAGCCGTCACCGTCTACGTCGCCGAGGTCGGCGTAGCCATCCATGGTCTGACCGACATCCAGGCTGACCCAGGCCAGATCCGAGATCCTCCCCGCGCCTTCAGCGGCGCTTGCGAGCTGGACGGCGGTGGAGCGGCTGGTGGAGTTTCCGATCACCTCGTCGATCCCATCGCCATCCATGTCGGAGACCGAACCTGAGACGCCAGTCCAGCTCACGAGAACGTCGACGGACCCCGCCCCCAGCGCCGCGCCGCTGAGGACGGACGCGCCCAGGAAGACATCGTCGACCCCGTCCTCGTCAACGTCGGGGGCGCGCTCTACGCTCGAGCTGAAGGCGCACGAGTCGTCAGACGAGCAGGAGTACAGGTACGAGATGCTGCTGGTCGAGGGCTGGCCGTTCCGAATCTCGAGGTCTCCACCTCCGGTGGTAGTGTCCCGGGCCGAGTCCCCAGTGTACTTGGAGTAGTAGTAGCCGGAGGAGGTGTACGCGAAGTCATCGAGCCCGTCGCCGTCCAGATCATCGAGCGCGGCGACGTCGTAGCCGATGTCCCGGCAGCACGAAGAGGTTTCAATCAGACTCACGGAGCCTGCACCGCCGTCGGCGTCACTGTACCAGAGCCCCACCGCCCCCCAGTAAAAGTAGTCAAGGCCATACGACCCTCCCTCGGCGCCGGTCATCAGCTCGTCGATGCCGTCGCCGTCGAGATCGCCGATCACCTGGAGGCGCTGTCCCACGCTAACGGCGGGCCCCAGGCTCGCCCAGACGTCCGAGGTGACCGTGTCCGCCGTGATGGCGGGATCGGTGTCGTCCCGGTCGGAAGCGTCAGCGGCCGAGCTTGGGGGTGGCGTGCAGCTCTCGCCGAGGGAGGTCGCTGGATCCCCAAAGCCGTCCCCGTCGGCGTCCGTGTACCACAGCGTCGTACCGCTGACCTCTGGATCGGCGTCGTCGGCGAGCCCGTCGCAGTCCTCGTCCGTGCCCCAGGCGTCACAGACTTCAGCCGCTGCTGGGTTCACGTCCGCGTCACCGTCCTCGCAGTCGCCCGGGGTCAGGATGGCGCCCGTGAGCGCCTCGCAGGTGTAGACCTCGGTGGCGTCGTCTCCGTAGCCGTCCCCGTCGCTGTCCGTGTACCACGGCGTCTGTCCAGTAGCCGATCCGTCCAGATCGTCGGCGAGCCCGTCGCAGTCCTCGTCGATGTCCCCCGCGTCACAGACCTCGTCTGCGCCCGGGTGGATGGCAGCCTCGCCGTCGTCGCAGTCGCCCGGGGTCAGGATGGCGCCCGTGAGCGCGTCGCAGGTGTAGACCTCGGTGGCGTCGTCTCCGTAGCCGTCCCCGTCGCTGTCCG
>CAZKWG010000199.1:8452-11162 GCA_964556105.1 uncultured Enterobacterales bacterium
CACAGACCTCGTCTGCGCCCGGGTGGATGGCAGCCTCGCCGTCGTCGCAGTCGCCGGACACGCTGGAGTACCCTTCGGGTGCCTCGAAACCCACGACGCTCGCGCTGGCCACGCCCCAGCCGTCTCCGTCCTGATCGAGGAACCAGGCGCGAAAGACCGACGCCGCTCCGGTATCGGGTGGGCCTTCGAGGCCGCTATCAGATCCATCTTCAGGTCCGCCCGTGGGCTTTGTCGGCGAGCAGGCGATCAGCGCCACGATCAGGATGAGCATGCTCTCTCCCCTTGTGAAAGGGTACTACAGCTCGGAGCACAGTTCGCTGGTCCATCCAGAGGCTGGCGCAACAGCTCGGGTGATCCCGGTAGAAGCCTGGGCATTGGTGTGTTTACAGCCTTGCGGATGCAAGGCTGCACATCCTGTCGCCGACAACATCTACCTGGCGCGGGCTCTGCCCGCATCCCAAGGGGGCGCAACACGGTCTGTAGGACCCCCGCTTGCCGCCGTCCGGCTCGGCGGCGGCCGGCCTCAGGCCCTCCTTCACGGCGAGATCCTTTCGCCAGACGACGAAATCTGGCAGTAGCAGATCACCCCGTCGGCGTCGTCTCTGGGTGCCGCCACCGCTCCAGCAGGGCGCGGGGCAGGCGCGGGCGCGGCCCCTGATGTTCAGTGATCAACCCCCTGATCGCCGTCGCCGTGCGGTCGCGCAGGCTCTCCGCGGACTCACCCGCGAGCGGCCGGATGGGCGGGCCGATCCAGCTCCGAATCTTGACGGGAAAGGGCAGGATCCCGACCCCGAGCAGGGCGACGGCGGGGATCTTCGTCGCCTCGTAGAAGGCCTGAACCGGGCGCAGGTGGACGCCGGGCGAGCGGTAGGCCTCGTCGATGTTCTCCGCGAAGGCGGGGATGATCTCCACCCCTGCTTGTAGCGCGACGTGGGCGAAGCCCAGCCGGTTGCCCCAGACCAGCTCGTAGGCGCGGCTCCGGCCGGCGATGGCCTCGCGCACGCCGCCGGGCGAGACGCCGACCAGGCAGCCCTGCCCCAGCAGCGTCAGCGCCGCGTCCCGCGTGCCCGGCACGACGCCCATGTCCAGGCAGAGCTCGCGCAGCCCCGGGACCTGAAAGAGCAGCTTCTCCCCCAATGCCCGCGGCATGCGCCCCGTGCGCTGGTAGTACCAGGAGCCGAAATACCAGGCGTCGATGGGGATGAACCCATGATAAAAGACGATCAACGCCGGTCGGTCGCTGGGGATGTGCTCGGCGCCGTGCACCTCGTAGGCGTTCCAGGCGCGCCCGAAGCGCAGCATGGCGGCGGTCACGGCGTCGCGCGACGGGGTGCGGTCGTCCTGCGGCATGGGCTCCTCACCGGGAGCGATGGGCTAACCGGCGCCGCGCGCGCCCGCCCCACACGCCACCACCCCGTCCGCGCCCACCTCGAAGCGCACAGGCAGGAACAACCGGATGATCTCCATGTTCGTCCGCGCGTGCAGGCTGAGCGGGCCGGTCCTGAAGCGGCCCCCGAAGAGGGCGAGCGGGATGAGGAGCTGGTCGGCGAGGTGCTCGCTCACGGGGACGTCCAGCGCCTCCCAGGCGCGGAATTCCTCCAGCGCGCGGTCGGCGACGGCCTCGGTGTTCCGCTTCTCGCCAAAGGCCGTGAAGACCTCCGCCCCGCCGTCGTAGCGGGCCTCGATCCAGCAGGCGAAGCCGGGGCCCTGCGGGTTCGGCGCCTGATGGAAATGGATCTGGTCGCGCTCCAGGCCGAGCTGGTGCTTGAAGACGCCCAGCGCGCCGTGGCCGATGCGGTGCGAGATGGCGGAGATCGCCGCGTGGCCGTGCAGCTCCCGGATGGGGCCGCGCGTGACCAGGTCGATGGGCTTGCGGCTGGGCTGGACGCGCGCGCGCAGCTCGCCGCCGCCCGCGGGGTAAAACCCCCACTTGAGCAGCTCGAGCTCCACGCCGACGTGCGGCGCGAAGGCGGCCTGGAGAAAGTGGAAGGGCGGCGCGGCGCTGTTGTGCGTCCCGCCGCTGACCGTGACGGTGGAGGGCTGATCCAGCAGCAGGAGCGGCGGCAGAACGGTCTGCAGCACGAGGCTGGCGCTGCCGGCGGAGCCCACGGCGAAGCGGTACTCGCCCGCGCGGGCCGGGCCGGGATGGAAGGCGACGCGGGTGGAGCCCAGGCTGTCGCCCTCGACCTGCGCGCCGCAGATGTCGGCCGCGGCGCGCAGGCCGGTCAGGTGCTGGCGGAGGAGGCCAGGCTTCGCCCTGCCCGCGCGGACGCGGCTCAGGACGAAGCCCTGCCCGGTGACGACAGAGAGCGCGAGCGCGGTGCGCAGCACCTGCCCGCCGCCCTCCCCTTGAGAGCCGTCGATCTGGATCATGGGGCCTCCTTCCGCTCGTAGAGCAGACCCTCCGGCGCCAGCACGCGCAGGAGGCGATGGTAGGGGATGAAGGCGCGCCCGTCGTCGATGGGCTCGCCCTCGGCGTCGCGCGCCTCGACGAAGATCCCGGCGGCGGCGATCTCGAAGATCGACCCGCCGGAGATCCGCCGCTCGTCCCCGGGCGCGCCGCGGTGGCGCACGACGAGGGTGAGCGCGGCGAGGTCGCCGCGGTGCCACTTGCGCTCGTTCAACAGCTCACGGAAGTCCATGGTTCACCCCTTCACGCACACCACCTGGCGCAGCGTGTGCACAATCTCGACCAGGTCGGACTGCGCCT
>CAZKWG010000200.1:0-11137 GCA_964556105.1 uncultured Enterobacterales bacterium
GGACCTGGAATCCGGGCGAGCGCGTGCTGGCGGGCACCAACCCCCTCTGGATGCTGCTGCTGGCGCCGGCGCTGGCGTTGAGCGGCGAGGAGTACTTCTCGACGCTGGCGGTCTCGGCCCTCTGCTGCCTCGCGGTGATCGGCCTGCTGGTCCGTCAGGCCAGCGGTTGGATGGCGGCGGCGGCAGCCGTCTCCGTGCTGGCCATGTCGCGCGCCTACGTGGACTACTCGACGTCTGGGCTGGAGAACCCGCTGACCTTCCTGCTGCTGGCGGCCTTCGCGGTCCTCTTCGCGCGCCCTGAGCGTGGGCCGCGCGACCTCTTCGGGCTCACGCTGATCGCCTCGCTCTCGGTGGTCAACCGCATGGACGTGGCGCTGCTGCTGGCGCCGGCCGTCGCCTGGCGCCTGTGGCGGCACCGTAGCCTCGGGTCGCTGGGCTGGCTGCTGGCGGGCGCGCTGCCCTTCCTGGCCTGGGAGGCCTTCTCCCTGCTCTATTTTGGCTTCCCCTTCCCCAACACCGCCTACGCCAAGCTGAACACGGACATCCCCAAGGCCACGCTCGCCGCGCAGGGGCTCCGCTACTACGCCTGGACCCTGGCGGCGGATCCGCTCACGCTGGTGGCCATGCCCGCGGCGGGCCTGCTGGCGCTGCTCCGCGCGCGGCGCTCCTGGCCCCTGCTGCTGGGCGCGGCGCTCTACCTGGTCTACGTGGTGCGCATCGGCGGGGACTTCATGGGAGGGCGCTTTTTTGCGGCGCCGCTGCTCCTGGTGCTCTTCGCCGCTGTGCTGGCGCCGCTCCCGCGCCATGGCTGGCTGGCCCTCGTGGGCGCGCTGGGCCTGGGGGCGCCCTATGGCCTGAAGAGCGCGTTCGCCGCCTATGGTGACGCGAGCGACTACGAGGAGCAGGGCAAGGTGCGCAGCCACGAGCTCGTCAAGGCGGGCATCGCCGACGAGCGGCTCTGGCACTCCGATCAGCACGGCCTGTTCAGCGAGCGGCGCGCCGAAGACAAGCCCAGGCGCAAGCGTGAGGACGGGCGCCTGCGGGTGGAGGCCAGCGGCGGCGTCGGTCTGGTCGGCTTCCGCGGCGGGGAGAGCCTGCACCTGGTCGATGTCTGCGGGCTGGGCGACGCGCTGGTGGCGCGCCTGCCGGCGGCGGGCTTTCGTGAGCTGCGGGTGGGCCACTACTACCGGGTGCTGCCGCGCGGCTATGTCGAGACGCTGGAGACGGGCGAGGACCGCTTCGAGGATCGCGACCTGGCCGAGTATTACCGCCGCCTGGAGCGGGTGATGCGCGGCCCGCTCCTCGACGCCGATCGTCTGCGCGAGATCTGGCGCTTCAACACGGGCGAGAACGACGCGCTCATCCAGCGGGAGCGCTACCGGGACCCGCCCGTCGAGCGGATCACCCTCCGCGAGCTGCGCAAGCGCACGCGCAAGGCTCCGCTGGTGCTGTGGCCGAACGGCGTGGACATCGGGCTGGGCGGCAAGCAGAGCGCGTCGAGCCTGGACATCGAGCTGGCGGCGTCCGAGGACTACATCGTCCACTTCATGCGCGGCGACAAGGTGCTGGGGCGCACCAAGGTCAAGGGCGATCGCAAGGCCGATCGCGCGCTGGTGCGGGTCACCGTGCAGGCCACCGATCGCGCGCTGCGCGGTTACAACACCCTGCACGTCGAGCCCGCCCGCATGGACAACGATCAGCGTATTCCCATGGGGATGATCTTCCTCCCTGCCTCGGAGGGAGAGGGGGCCGTCGCCGAAGAGGGGAGCGCCGATGTGGAGGGTGCCGATGAGGGCCTCGCTCCCTGAGGATCTGGACCGGCGGGCGCGGGCGGCGCTGGTCCGGCTCGTCGCCCTGGTGGAGAGCCTGGAGCCTGGCGCGGTCGAGGACCCTTCGCTGGCCCGCGGCGCGGCCGGTCTGGCCATGACCTGGCGCGCGCTCGAGGGGCTCGACCCGGCCTACGCGGGGCGCTCCACCGCCTGGCTCGAGCGGGCGGTCGCGCTGGCGAACGACGGCGAGATCCACTTCGGGTTGTACACGGGCCTGGCGGGCCTGTGCTGGATGATCGAGCTCGCGCGCGATCCTGCCGAGGAGGATCCGAACCTGGGAATGGACGCGCTCCTGCTGGAGCTGGTGGAGGGCGTGTCCGACGCGGAGAACCTGGACGTGGTCGGCGGGCTCAGCGGGGTGGCCGTCTACGCCGCCGAGCGCCTGCCCCGCCCGAGCGCGGCCGCGCTGCTACAGGCCGTCGCCGCTCAGGTGGCGGCGCGGGCGGTGGCGCTGGACGGCGGCGTGGCCTGGCGGATGTTCCCGGAGATGCTGGACTGGCAGCGCGGACAGGGGATGGCGCTGCTGGACTGGAACCTGGGCCTGTCGCACGGCGTCCCGGGGCCGATCGCCGCGCTGGCGCTGGCGCAGCGCTGGGGGCTCGGCGACCACGCGGCGCCGATCGAGGACGGTCTGCGCTTCCTGCTCTCGGAAGATCGCGACGACAGGGCGTTTCCGGCCACCTGCGACGCCGCTGGGGCGACGACGCGCGGGCACGGCGCGGCGTGGTGCTATGGCGGGGTGGGCGTCGGCGCCTGGCTGCAGGGGCTGGGCGTCCTGCTGGAGCGCCCTGAGCTCGCGGCGCGCGGCGCGGAGATGATGCTTCGCCACGCCGAGCGACATCAGGACACCCGGGACATGAACCTCTGCCACGGTCACGCGGGCGTGGCCTGGATGCTCTGGGAGGCCGCCGCGCGCGACGAGCGTCTTCAGCCCGCGGCCTTGGACGCCCTGGAGCGGCTGCTCGTGGCGCTGGAGCGACCCACCTGGGACTGGCGGACCGACCAGGAGCCCTTCAACCCGCAGACCGACGTGCTGGAGGGCGCGCTGGGCGTGGCGCTGGTCCTGGCCAGCATGCTCGCCCCCGGCCCGGTCCCCCTCTCGCGGCTGCTGCTCACGTCGCTTCGGGGTCCTGGCTGAGCGGCACGGCCTGCGGACGCGCCGCCGCCGACTTGTACAGCCGCAGGAGCAGGTCGTAGAGCACCACCTCGACCTGGTTCGACTGGCTGCGCATCCAGCGGTTCACCAGCATGTGCGCGTAGCTCTGGACCAGCGCGCCGAGCGGGACGCTCAACGCCGCCTGGCGCAGCGCGGCGCCAGTCTCCCGGAAGGCCTGGCTTCGCTCCGCGAGGATCACGAAGCCGGGGGCCAGGGGGTGCTCCGGGTCCCAGTCCGGCGCGATCATCGCCTCCAGCGCCGCGCGCTCTCGGCGGTAGCGGGCGTTCAAGGCGGTCTCGAAGGCCTTGTCCGCGCCCGTCCGCGCGCCCCAGCCCGCTCGGAGCTGAGCGAGCAGGACGACGCGCTCGGGGAGGGGGATCTCCAGGTCCAGGAGCAGCAGGTGGAGGGCGCGCAGGCAGAGGCGCCAGCGCGCGTCCTCCCCCTCGTCGCCGTCCAGCAGGGCCAGCACCGCCAGGGCGGCGTCGCTGTCGGCCTCGAAGAGGCGCTCGGCCAGCGCCATGCCCTCGGCGCCGCCGTAGCGCTCCAGCTCTGGCTGGTAGGTGTCCACCCGCAGGCGCCCGATCCGGCCGTCGGCGCGCCAGGGCTCCAGCAGGGCCTCCGCGCGCGCCAGCAGGGCGGGTGTCTGGTCGCCAGCGCGCAGCCGGACGCGGAGGTGCCACTCCGGATCGCCATACCGGATATAAAACCAGGAGTGGAGCATGCCTGCCGCGCGCGCCTCGGCGATCAGCGGCGCGATGACCTGCGTGAGCGCCGCGTCGGCGCTCAGGCTGCCGCAGAAGATCTGGAGGTAGAGCCAGTCTGAGCCGGGCATCCAGGCGCGGCGCGCGCGCGCGTCCGTGACGGGCGGGGGCGGCGGCAGGGCCTGGGGCGCCTCCCTTCGGACGAAGGGCACCACGATCTCGTGGGTGTAGCGCCCGCCCGGCCCCATGACGCAGTCCTGCTCGGGCTCTGGCCAGCGCTCCGACAGGGTGACGCCGCCCAGGCGACCGGCTGACGCGAGCGCGTCCAGCGCCAGCGGACGCTCCAGATCCAAGGTCAGCACGTTGTCCCCCTGCTCCAGGCGCAGCACCCGAGGCAGCCCGCGCCGATCGCGCAGCGCGCGCGCCGCCCGCAGCAGCGACCCCGGTGTGCGCGCCTCGGCGAGGGGGCTCAGCTCCTCCTTCGTCAGCGTCCATCGCGCCAGCGAGAGCACGATCCGACCGCGCCGCACGCGCGGCAGGCTGGGCGCGCTGGCCAGCGGCCCCCAGCTCCAGGCCACGCTCGCCTGCACCCCGTGGCGGCCCACGCTGGCCAGGAAGCGGTAGATCGGTAGGTCGTCCGCCGTGAAGTTGTGGGCCGAGGTCAGGCAGGGCACCACCGGTCGGTCCAGGCGCGCGCTGCGCAGGTGGATCCGGCCGCCGTGGACGCGGACGCGCAGGTCGGAGACGAGGATCTGATGATCCTCCGGCGCCGCGCCATGACCGAGGTAGGGGATCTCCCAGGGCCGCAGACGCGGGCGGCAGATCACGTTGCCCAGCCGGCCCTCGGGGCTGTAGACCAGCTCGGCGAAGATCGCGTCGGGTCGCGTCGCCTCCTCGGCGCGCATGTGGGCCTCGACGTGGGCGCGCAGCTTCGGATCGCCCAGGCAGAAGCGCCCCATGAGGGGGACGCCGCTGGGGCCGCTCGCCCCGACCAGCAGGAGCTGGCCCTCGCCACGGTCCAGCGCCGCGGCGTCCGAGGCGGCCAGGGTGGCCATGACCGCGAAGGCGTCGGGCAGCGGGGGCGGGCTGGGCTCGCGCAGGGCCGCCAGATCGGCGTCGCTCAGCGCCCACTCGCCCCCAGCGGCGGTCTCCTGCAGGCGGCGCAGGCGGTGCTGTTCACGGGGGCCGAAGCGCACCTTCGCCTCCTCGCCGTCGCCCGCGAAGGGCAGGCCGCGCAGCAGCGGCGAGAGGTCCGAGGTGCGGCCCTCGCCGCCGAAGCCGATCCCGCGCTCATCATCGAGGACCTCGACCAACGAGCGCTCGTCCTCGCCCCAGCGCTCCTCGAAGCGCGCCATGAAGCGCTGGAAGATCTCCTCCTCCCAGGGCGCCGACAGGCCGTGGGCCACGCTGACCGCCTCCTCCAGCGCGCGGATCAGCGCGGGCCCGATCGTGAGCGCGTCGGGTCGGTAGAGGTCTACGTGGTAGAGGCGGCGGCGGTCGGGCGGCGCCGGGAGCGCCTGGAGCGTGGTGGTGATCGCCTCGTAGCGCTCCGCCGTCTGGCCGAGGCCGTCCTGGTCCAGCCGATGGAGGGTGGCGCGCACCTCGGAGAGCGCCGCGGCGAGCGCGGGCGCTGTGTCGGCGAGGGTCGCGACGACATCCAGGAGTGGATCTTCCCCGGTGATCGGCGGGGCGAGCGCGCTGACCAGGACGCTCGCGTCGATGAGCCCGTCGATGAACGCGAGGGCGTCCTCGGGAGAGACCTCGGGGTGGACGGCGCGGACCGCCTCGGCGAGCGCGGCGGGGCGGGCGGGCGTGGCGGCGAGCGCGGCGTCGATGGCGGGGGTGCGCTGCACCGAGACCTGGTCGTTGCGCCGGCCGCGGGTGTCGGGGTCCACCCGGCCCTCGGCGTAGCGGTGCTGGTCGGAGAACGTCGCCAGCGCGGGGGTCGGTCGGTAGCGCAGCGCGGGCCTCAGGGTGGGCTCGAGCGCGGCGCAGAGGGCGGTCAGGTAGCCCATGTCCAGCCGCGTGTGGCGCGTGGTCTCGCCGCTCAGGGTCAGCGAGGTCTGGGCGCCCACCTCGCCCGTCGCCTGGCCGGCGAAGAGCCCGAACGGGGTCGGCCGGGTGCGCATGCGGGTCAGGTAGCGGTAGAGCGTGGTCGGGACGTTGCGGGCGTGCGGGTGCTCGGGGTCGTCGAGCCAGGTCTGGAGGCCCTGCTGCAGATCGGGCGAGGCGACGAAGAGGGCCTCGCGCACGGCCGCGTCCTCGAGCAGCGCCCGGAAGGCGTCGGCCATCTGGCGCGCCTCGGCCTCCAGCGCGGGCGGCAGCGCCGCGTCGTCCACCCCCAGCGTCGCGGGCGCGGGCCAGGGCTCGGCCGGCAGCAGCGGCGTGCGCAGCACGAAGAAGGACGCGGTGTGCGTGAACATTGCGGCGCGCGCCATAGACGATCCTCGCGAGGAGGAGAGCCTATCGTGGGTGGACCGTGGGCGCGTTCGCGTCCGCTCAGGCTTTGTGCTCCGCGTCCTGCCGCGTCAGCGCGATCTGGCGGTAGGGGATCACCCGCACCAGCTCGTCCAGGGTCGTCAGCCCCTGCGCGGCCTTGTCCAGCGCGTCGTGGGTCATCGTGCGGAAGCCGCGGCGGGCGAGGAGCTGGCGCAGATCGTGGCGGGCGGCGCCGTCGGCGATGGCGTCCTGGAGCACCTCGTCGATGAGGAGCAGCTCGTAGACGCCGACGCGGCCCTTGTAGCCGCTGCCGCGACACCTCTCGCAGCCGCGGCCCTTCTGGAAGGCGCGCCCGTTGAGCAGCGACCCGAGCAGGCGGCGCTGGGCCTCGGTGGGCTCGTCGGGGGCTGTGCAGGCAGGGCAGATCCGCCGCACCAGGCGCTGGCCGACGGCGCCGATCAGGCTGGCGGCGATGTCGGCGTCCTCCAGCCCGATGCCGCGCAGGCGCACGATGACGCCCAGCGCGTCCGAGGTGTGCAGCGTGCCCATGACCAGGTGGCCGGTGGCCGAGGCGTTGACGGCGGTCGACGCGCTGTCCAGGTCGCGCAGCTCGCCGAACAACATGGCGTCGGGGTTCTGGCGCAGCAAGGCGCGCAGCAGGTCGCCAAACGACATCTGCGGCGTGACCTGCTTCTGGTTGATGCGGTCCAGCGTGTACTCGATGGGGTCCTCGGCCGTCATGATCTTGCGGTGCTGGTCGCTCATGTGGGCCAGCGCCGAGTAGAGCGTGGTGGTCTTGCCGCAGCCGGTCGGGCCCGTGACCAGCACCAGCCCCTCGGGGTTGGCCAGCAGGCGGACGAACTCCTCCTCGACCTCGGGCGCCATGCCGAGCTCGCGCACGCTGAGCAGGCCCTGGTTCGGGTCGAGGACGCGCAGGACCACGTCCTCGCCCGCCGGGCCGGGCAGGACGCTGACGCGGAAGTCCACGGGGCGGAAGCGGTCGCCGTCCACGAAGACGACGCGGAAGCGCCCGTCCTGGGGGCGGCGCTTCTCGGCGATGTCCAGCTCGGACAACACCTTGATTCTGCTCACAATTTCGGGCGCGCTCCGCGGGCTGGCGTGGGTGAACATCTCGTGCAGGATGCCGTCGATGCGGTAGCGCAGGTCCACGTCGTCGCCGTAGACCTCGAAGTGCAGGTCGCTGGCGCCCAGCCGCACCGCCTCCGCCAGCATGGCGTCGATGATCTGGCTGGCGTCGGCGTCGGCCTGGGCGGGCGGCAGGTTGAGCATCACGCGGCGCGCCTCGCCGACGCTGGCGCGGGTGCTGGGCTCGTAGCCGACGTGCAGGGCGCGGTCGATCTCGTAGAGGTTCAGCCGCACGACCTCGACGGGGCGCGCGAGCATGGCGGCGACCTCGGCCATCACCGCGTCGTTCTCCGGGTGCAGGGCGCCGACGACGACGGCGTCGGTGCCGCGCGGGTCTACGACCCCCAGCACGACCACGGCGTTGCGCCGCGCCCAGACGCGCGGGAGCAGGCGGATCGAGGGCGGGTCGAGCTGGAAGTGCGAGAGCTCGGCGAAGCCGGGGCGGCGGGTGACGAGAGAGAGCATCCCGGGATCCTGTTCAGGGTCGGCACAGGATAGCGCATCGCGGGAGGTGTCCTCGCGTGGACCCTCCGACCTCTTCGCCGGGCTGGATGGTCCGCGAGTTGCCCGGCCCCGTCGATCCGTTATCTTTTTTCGCGGAGGTGTTCGATGCGCGTCAAGTCCAACGTGAAGGCGGGTACAGGTTCAGACTCGGGGACGAAGACGGGTCCTGGTGAAGGCGGGCTGTGGGATCTGTGAGCAACCCCTGAGATCGCACGTCAAGCCCGCAGAAGCGCGACGTCGTAGGCGTCGAGCTTGTCGTCGGCGGTGACGAGGATGAGGCCCTCCACCTGTGCCTGGGCGACGAGGAGGCGATCAAAGGGGTCGTTGTGGTGCGGGGGCAGGTCGGCGACCTGCACGACGTGCCGGTTCACGATGGGGAGCGGGCTCACGCGGTCACGCGCCAGGCGGGGCTCGACGAAGGTCCGTGGGTGCTCGGGCAAGGGCAGCTTGCCGAGCTGGTACTTGATCGCCATCTCCCAGACGCTCGCCGTGGACAGGAAGAGCTGGGCGCTCTCCCGCTCCAACAGCTCGCAGATCTCGGGGCGGATGCGTGATCGGGCGACGATGGACCACAGCCAGACATGGGTGTCGAGCAGGTACTTCACGAGAGGAAGCCCTGGAGGATCTCGTCGGGTAGAGGCTCGTCGAGGTCGTCTGGGACGATGAACAGGCCTTCGTCCTGGCCGAAATGGCGAGCTCTGGCCTCTGGAGCGCCGACCGGGCTCAGTCGCGCGATCGGCGTACCGGCCCGCGCGATGATGATCTCTTCGCCAGCTTCGACGCGCGCGAGCAGGCTGGAGAGGTGGGTCTTGGCGTCGTGTACGTTGACCTGGGCCATGGGGAGGACCTCCACTTGACTAAGTTAAGTGGAGGGATGGACTAAGTCAACCTGGCTGGCAGGTTGGCGCGGTTCAGGGGCGCGGACGTCGGGTCACGGGTAAGGCCAGAATTGGAGGGCGGCGCGGATGTCGGCCTCGTGGGTCGGGTGTTCGGCTAGGAGGGACCGTTGGAGTTCTGTTTTCGGAGTCTTCACGCGAACATGTTGGTTGGACGCCTCGTATGCTAAATGCTTGATCGTCGCTGGTGGGCTCGGCAAGGCATAGTGCATGTCGCCGAAGTGTCGATGAGTCCAACGAGTGAGGTCGATAGGGTGCTCAAAGAGGCTCCGTAGCAACCTTTCCAGGCTGGACCACGCGTGCTCCTCAGGTTTGTCCGAACGCCTGACCGCGCGAACGTTCAGCCCTTCCACCGCAGCGCCCTTCTTTAAATCAACCTCAAGACGGTTGATCGCCTCGACATCCCATCCACGAACGGTGAACCACCAAGCATGGACACCTGTCTCGAAAGAGACCAGCTCCGCGCTGTAGGGGCTCAAGTCTCGGCGCAGGGTCCAGGGCGCTGCGGAGGGTGCACCAACCAACCACATGGTCATCACCACCGGCTCGCCAAAAATCACCTCTCGAGCGCGTTCGGGAAACCTATCCGGACCTTCAATCACCGCACCACGCCGTCGCAAGCTCGCCAGAAAGCCCGGTGTCCAGCCGCTGTTGTTGTAAGTCTCCAGATCTACCTGCATTCCTTGAACCCGCGCGCCGCCGAGCGTCGCGCCAGCCAGCCAGGCGCCCCTGAGATCGGCGTCCGAGAGATCGGCCTCTCGCAGGTCCTGCCCCGCCAGGATGGCGCCTTTCCCGATCTCGAGGGCCCCATCGGGCTTCTCCCCTCCCGGCCACAGCGTGGCGTAATCGGAGAGAGCGCCGTCGAAGCGTTGAACGAAGTTCCCTCGCTCAACGTCTTCTGGGAGTGCGCCCTTGCTCCAGGCCCAGCCGGTCTTCAGCTCACCCTCCTCCTCGTAGGTGAACGCCAGCTCCAGGTTCGCCCCTCGCAGGTTGCACCCCCTCATCTTCGCCCGGCTCAGCACGAGGTGGCTGAGGTCCAGCCCGCAGAGATCGAAGCAGCCCAGGTCCGCAGCGCGCAGCTCAGGATCGAAGAGTCCGGCGGACAGGAAGCTCACGATGGCGTCCGTCCCGCGCAGCCGGCCCGGCCCGGGGCCGCCGCCCTCCAGCACGGCGTACACCACCAGGAACTCCTGGACCGTGCGGTGCGCGAAGCGATAGGCGCCGGACGAGGTCTTGTTCAGCAGCGAGCGTCCGCCCACGTCCATGGCGCGGAGGTGGCGCAGTGGGGGCGTCTCTTGGATGAGCTGCTCCAGCGCGTCGGGGGTGATGGTCTGCTCCTCGCTCCGGTGCAGCCGCAACGCCAGCGCCATGCAGGCCCGCCAGAGGTCGTCCGCCGAGGGCGCTCCCTCGAGCTGCTTTCGGCGTTCGCGGAGAAGCCAGGCGCCCACCAGCGCCTTGTAGATCGTGTACTCGGTCCAGTCGGGGGCGTCGGCCGACATCAGATCCTCGATGTGGGCCAGCAGCATCGGGCGCGCCCGCAGGGAGCGCATCCGGGCCACGATGGCTTTCGCTCGCCCGATCTTCGGGTTCTCCCGCAAGAGCAGCCGGTCGGGGATCCCGCGCGGGAAGTGGCGGGCCAGGTACGCGCTCACCTTCTCTTCGTCGAAGAGGGACAGGTAGATCACCGGGCAGAGATAGCCACCCACCTCGACCCGGCCGCGGTTCTTCAGCGGGTCGTCGCCCCCGGAGAAGAACTGGGTGCGGCAGGTCAGGATCACCCGGTGGAAATTGTCGGTCGCGTGGAGCAGCTCGCTGACGCGCTCCTTCACGCGGCCCCAGGCCAGCGGATCCTCGTCCAGCGCGTCGAGGAGCAGCACCTTGCCCCGACGGGCCTCGATCTTCTGGAGCGCTGGGAGGGTGTCCTCGCCCAGCTTCATCAGCAGGCACTCGGTGCCCGTCGGCCAGAACGAGCCCAGGTGGCTCAGCTTGAGCATGACGAGCAGAGAAGACTTGCCCATTCCGGCGTCGGCCAGCACGAAGAGCTGGTTCTTCCCTGTCCTGGGCTCGTGGTTCCCCCCGAAGAAGGTGCGCTGGATGTGATCGAAGACCGGGGTGCGGATGACGTTCGAGCCATCCTCCGCCGCGGAGTCCGCGGGGTTGAACTGCTGGCAGTCCGGCTCGACGTAGCGTCTGGCCAGGAGCTCCGGGTCACCGAACAGGTCGCCGATGTGGTCCAGCTCGTCTTTGCGCTCCTTGCGCAGCGCAGCGTACTTTTTCGCCAGCTTCGGCAGCCAGTCCTTCGCCATCTGCACCGTAACGAGCGTCTCCGCGACCGCCATGCGCTCCTCCCCTCGTCCCGACCCCCTACAACCGCCGAAACCCCGCCTTGATCTCCGTCTCCAGCGCCTGGAAGCGTGGGTCCGCCTCCACGTCCGGGCGCCAGGCCAGGCCCATCTCCACGAGATC
>CAZKWG010000201.1:0-11114 GCA_964556105.1 uncultured Enterobacterales bacterium
CCACCGCCTCCGGGTCCACCAGGGCCTGGTAGAGCTCCAGCTCGCCCGCGGGTCGGAACTGCTCCCCCGTCACCAGCGGGAAGCGCACCAGGGTCGTGGCGGCCACGTCGCCCTCGCGGATGCGACGCTCGAAGTCGTCGTAGGTCATCCGCTGAACGCGCTCACCGTATCGGACCTCGATGATCACGTGGCCTTCACCAGCAGGTACAGGTGGTAGAAGGGGACCAGCGCGCAGAAGTAGGCGCCCGCGTGCATGGCGACGTGCCCCAGCAGCGCCTGCTTCTTCAAGGTGCGCTCGATGACCAGCCCGAGCAGGGCGACCAGCGCTCCGAAGGCGAAGACCGGCCAGGGGAAGGGCGCGTGGGGCACGCCGGGCTCCGTGTTCCCGCCGTAGATCGCGAGGCCCATGGCCAGCTCTCGCCCGTAATAGATGGTGGTGAACGCGCCGACCAGCCCGGCCAGGCAGCCCGAGATCGCCGACAGGGTCGAGGCGAGGGCCAGGCAGCCGCGGGCGGTGGGAGGGGCCATATCCTCAGCTTAGCCGGTCCCGCAGCGAGCGCCCGGGTTAGCACAACAACCCATGAACGGCAGCGAGCTCCCCCAGATCAAGACCGCCATCCCCGGCCCCCAGAGCCGCGCCTGGGTAGACCGGCTCGCGGTCGTGGAGTGTCCGGCGATCACCGCGCGGCGGGCGCGACGCGCCGCCACCCTCGGGCTGGCCAGCGATGACCCCATCGTCTGGGCGGAGGCCGTGGGCGCCAACGTCCAGGACGCCGACGGGAACGTCTTCGTAGACCTCACCGCCGGCTTCGGCGTGGCCGGCGTCGGCCACCGCAACCCCGCCGTGGTGGAGGCGGCCACCGCGCAGCTCCACCGGCTGGTCCACGCCATGGGCGACGCCTACCCCGACCCCACGCGCATCCAGCTGATGGAGGCGCTCTGCCAGCGCACCGGGCTCGATCGGGTGATCCTCGGCTCCAGCGGCTCGGACGCCGTCGAGGCCGCGCTGAAGACCGCGCGCATCGCGACCGACAAGGACGGCGTGATCGCGTTCTCGGGCGGCTACCACGGGCTCTCCTACGGCGCGCTGGTGGTGGGCCAGTACAAGGCCCAGGACTTCCGAGGCCCCTTCGAGGGCCAGATGGGTCAGCACGTCCGCGCGCTCCCCTTCGGCGCCCTGCCCGGCAAGGCGGAGCTGGAGGGCGTCGGCGCCATCCTGGTGGAGCCCATTCAGGGGCGGGGCGGCGTCCGTCCGACCCCCGAGGGCTGGCTCCCGCGGCTCGCGGCGCGCGCGCGCGAGGCCGGCGCGCTGCTGGTCTTCGACGAGATCTACACCGGCTTCGGCCGCACCGGCGACTGGTTCGCCTTCCAGCACGAGGGCGTGCTGCCGGACCTGCTCTGCGTGGGCAAGGGCATGGCCGGCGGCTTCCCGATCTCCGCCTGCCTCGGCACGCGCGCCGTCATGGACGCCTGGGGCGCCTCGCACGGAGAGGCCCTCCACACCCAGACCTTCCTCGGCCATCCCGTCGGCTCGGCGATGGCCCTGGCCAGCATCGCCGAGATCGAGCGCCTGCTCCCCAGCGTGGGTGAGCGCTCGCGCTGGCTCACCGAGGAGCTGCTCAGCCGCGGCCTGCCGGTGCGCGGGCGCGGGATGCTGCTCGGGATCAAGGTGAAGGCCCCGCTGGCGCTGAGCCGCGCCCTGCTGCAGCGCGGCTACATCGCCTTGCCGGCGGGCGAGGACGATCCCGTCCTGGCCCTCACGCCGCCCCTGACCATCACCGAGGAGCAGCTCCGCGGCTTCCTGGACGCGCTCGACCAGGAGCTGCGGTGAAGGAGCACCTCGCCGCGTTGATCGGCGCGGGCGGGCCCCAGGGCGAGGCCGCCTTCGAGGCCGAGGCGCTCGCCCTCTACCGCTGGCAGATCGCCCACAACGCCCAGTATCGCGCCTTCGCCGCCGACGCCGAGCCCCGCAGCTGGCGCGAGATCCCCGCCGTGCCGGTGGGCCTCTTCCGCGACCTGACCCTGACCTGCTTCCCGCCGGAGCAGGCCCGCCATGTCTTCCGCACCAGCGGCACCACCGCCGAGAGATCGGGCTCGCACCGACTTCTCGATACGGATATCTACGATCTTGGCGCCCGCCTGCACGCCGCCCGCTGCGCAGGTCCCATCCCCACGGGCGGGGTGAGCCTGGTCTCGCCGTCCGAGCACTCCTCGCTCGGCCACATGTGCCGCCGCTTCGCGCCGCACCTGCGCTGGTTCTTCTCGCCGGAGCACGGCCTGGACCGCGAGGGCGCCATCGCCGCCTTGCGCCGCGCGCGCCGCCCGATCTTCGTACCCGCCACGGCGTTCGCCCTGGCGGACCTCGTCCTGCCCGACGGGTGCGAGCCCTTCGAGCCCATCCCGCTGCCGCACGGCTCGGTGGTGATGGTGACCGGCGGCCCTTGAAGCCGCCGGCGAGAGCTGGACGACGAGGCGCTGGCCGAGGCGACCGCGCGCGCCTTCCCCGGCGCCACCCTGGTCGCCGAGTACGGCATGACCGAGCTGAGCAGCCAGCTCTGGAGCCCGCTCTCCCCGCGCGCGTACGTCCCTCCCCCCTGGATGCGCGTGCTGGCCGTGGACCCGCTCAGCGGCGCCCCCGCCGAGCGCGGGCAGCTCCGCTTCGTGGACCTGGCCAACCACCAGACCGTGCTGGCCATCGAGACCCAGGACCTCGGCACGGTGACCTCCGACGGGCGCGTGATCCTGCACGGACGGCTGGAGGCGGCCCCGCCGCGGGGATGCAGCCTGGACGTGGAGCTGAGCGGGGGCACGACATGAGCACCGACGCCGCGCGGATCGCCCGCGTGATGTCGGCGCTCGGGCGCCTCGTGGCACAGGATCCGAGCCCCTGGTCTCAGGGCCTCTCGCCCGAGGGCGCGCGCGTCGCGCTGGACGCGGCGGCAGGCGCGATCACCCCGGAGGGTCTGGCCTCGGAGCTGGCCACCCCGGGCGCTCGACCCGAGGCCGTCGCCGTCCTCGTGGCCTGGGGCGTCTTCACCTCGCCGCTGGAGTGGGTCGCCATGCTCGCGGCGGCCGGGGTGGAGGTGCTCCTCAAGCCGCCCTCGCTGGACCCGGCCTTCTGCGTGGCCCTGGTGGGCGCGCTCCAGGCGGAGGGTCTGCCCGCGAGCCTGCTGGAGGGCCGGGAGATCCCGCCCCGGGCGGGCGTCGTCCTGGCCTTCGGCTCGGACCAGACCATGGACGAGCTCCGCGCGCGCTGGCCGGAGCGCCGCCTCATCCTGCACGGTCACCGCTTCAGCGCCGCCCTGGTCCACGCCGGAGCGGACCTGCAGGCCAGCGCGCGCGCCCTGGCCAACGATCACGCCCTCTACGACACCCGCGGCTGCATGGCGCCCACGGCCATCTTCACGGACGCCGACCCGCAGGCGCTGGCCAGCGCGATGGCCGAGGCGATGGCCGAGGCCGAGGCGCGCCTGCCATGCGGTGAGCCGCGCTTCCCCCAGCTTCGAGCACGTCTTCGCGAGCGCGTCGGCCTCGCCCGCGTGCTGGGGAGCGCGCGCCAGGCCGACCGCTGGGCCGTGCTCACCCTGCCGGCCGACCGCTTCGTCCCCGACGCCCTGCCCCGCGTGGCGACGCTCTACGCGCTGCCCAGCCTGGAGGCCGCGGCGCCGCTGCTGGCGCCCTACCGCGCGCACCTCTCGACCCTGGGCGCTGGACGCGCCCAGAACGGCGAAGACCCGAAGCGACCCGCCTGGACGGCCTGGTCTCCTCGGGTCTGCGCGCTGGGGACCATGCAGGTCCCGCCCTTCCCCCGCCTGCACGACGGACGCCCGATGCTGGCGTCCATCCTGGGCCTGGGCTGATCAGGCCTCGGGCGTGGGCGGCGGGACCGCGGCGCCGCGGATCCCGGAGTAGTCGCGCAGGCGCACGAGCGCCTCGCGCTCGATCTGGCGGACGCGCTCACGGGAGAGGCCCATCTCCTTGCCGACCTCGGAGAGGGTGCGGAACTCGCCGTCCTCGAGCCCGTAACGCCGGGTCAGCACGAAGCGCTGCCGCTCGGTGAGCAGGGCGTTGAAGGCGGTCTGCATGCGGCCGAGCTCCTGGCCGCTGATCGCGTCGGAGTCGGGCTGCGGGGCGTCCTCGTCGGAGAGGAAGCGGTCGAGCGGGCGCGGGCGCGGGCCGTCATCGACCGGCTGCTCCAGCGAGATCGTGTTGCCCTGGCTGAGCAGCAGCTCGGCGCGCTCCTTGTCGATCCCCACCTCCTCCGCCAGATCCGCCGTGGAGTACTCCATGCCCACGCTCTCGAAGCGCTTCATGGCCTTGCGCAGGTTGCGGGTCTGCTCGACCGCGCAGCCGGGCAGGCGCACCGGGCGGCCCGTGTGGTCGATGGCGCGCGTCATCTGAGCGCGCACCCACCAGCGGGCGTAGGTGGAGAAGCGGATGCCGCGATCCGGATCGAAGCGCTTGGCGGCGCGGAGCAGGCCGATGTAGCCCTCCTGGACGAGATCCTCCTCGTCCATGAAGGGACCAGCCAGCTTGCGGGCCTCGCCGTGGGCGATGCGGCGGCCGGACATGGCGAGCCGCCAGCGCAGCTCCTCCGCCCGCTGCCAGGCGCCCATGGCCTTGCTCGAACGCTGACGCAGATCGCTGTCACGGCGCGCGGCGCGCATGACGGCGTTGACAGCCTCTTCCAGACGATCCACAGCGCCCGCGCGCGTGCGCTCGGCACGGTCGGGACGGCGCATCAGGATGGACTCGGCCTCCGGGATCCCTGCGACGGCCTCGCGCGCTTCCTGCTCCGCCTTCCGGATCTCACGCGCCATGGACTTCTCTTCTTCGGCGGTGAGGCGCTCCGAGATGTGGTCGACGTCAGGCACGCGGTAGACCCGGTCGATTCCGAGAGACATACGCGGTACTCCTTTGCTGGGGCTCTGGGGGTCGGCGCCTCCTCCCCGTTGGAGACAGGACGAACACCTCAGGCCATGAAACGGGACTATCTGATACCCCGTGGGCCGCACTGTCAAGCTGTTTTTGTAACAACCCTGTGACAGCCCTTGCTGAATGACGATTCATAGACCAACGCGATCTCGTACGGTCTTCATGGTCTCTCGGGCGACCGCCCGTGCTCTCAGCGCTCCCGCGTCGAGCACACCGAACACCTGTTCGGGGCGCGCGCGCAGCTCCTGATAGCGCTCACGAGGCCCTTCGAGCTGCGCGTTCATCAGCTCGTAGAGCTCCTGCTTGGCGTGCCCATACCCGAGCCCGCCCGCCCGATAACGGCGCGCGAGGTCCTCGCTCTGCTCCGGGCTGGCGAAGAGCTTGTGGAGCGCGAACACGTTGCAGGTGTCCGGATCCTTGGGCTCCTCGAGGCCCTTGCTGTCGGTCTGGATGCTCATGAGCTTCTTGCGGAGCTCCTTCGCCGGGAGGAAGATCTCGACGGCGTTTCCGTAGGACTTGCTCATCTTTCGTCCGTCGAGACCCGGGATGGTCGCGACCTCGGCGCGGATGAGCGGCTCGGGGAGCGTGAGCGTCTCCCCGAAGGCGTGATTGAAGCGGCCGGCGATGTCGCGGGCGATCTCGACATGCTGCTTCTGGTCCTTTCCCACCGGGACCACATTCGCGTGGAACATCAGGATGTCGGCCGCCATGAGCACCGGGTAGGTGTACAGCCCGGCGTTGATCTCACGATCCTTGGCCTCAGCGTCTTTGAACGCGTGACCCTTGTCCAGCATTCCCTTGCTGGTCACGCAGCCGAGGATCCAGCTCAGCTCGCAGATCTCCGGGACGTGGTGCTGGGCGAAGAAGACGGTATGCTCGGGATCCAGCCCCAGCGCCAGCCAGGTGGCCCCGACCTCGAGGATGTCTCGCCGCATGGCCTCGCGGTCGAAGACCGAGGTGAGCGCGTGATAGCTGGCGATGAAGTAGAAGCTCTCGTAGCTGTGCTGAATCGCCAGCGCGGGACGGATGGCGCCGAGCAGGTTCCCGATGTGGGGGGACCCCGTTGGCTTGACGCCGGTCAGCGAGCGTCGCGCCATGATGGCTCCTTCTGAAGGTGGTTCGAGCCGCGGCAAGCGGGGAACAGAGCGCCCACTTCCGCGAGAGGCGCGGCTATCATGCATGGGATGCTACGATTTGCAAGCCCTTCGACGACGTGGGCCCCGCGCCCCTGGAGAGAGACGATGCGCATCCTGCCGATCTTCGCCCTGATCCTCGCGTGCAACGGAGACAAGCCCCCCGGTGGCGACACCCCAGCCGAGGGAGAAGGCGAGGGAGAAGGCGAGGGCGAGCCCGACTGCGTCGAGGACGGGGACTGCGGCAGCGGCCAGATCTGCGAGGACGAGGCCTGCGAGGACGGCGACCGGAACAACAGCATCGAGGAGGCGGAGTCCCTGCTCTGGGACAGCGAGGCCTCGGGCGTCATCAACCCGGTCGCCGACGTCGATTTCTTCTCCTTCGTCGCCGAGGGTGGCGAGTTCGTGCGCATCAACTCCGCCCTCTCCGTCGAGGACCGGGAGGCGGCCGACGAGCTCGGCTTCGACACGGCGATCACGCTGCGCGATCCCACAGGCAAGGTCGTCGCCAGCGTCAACGACTACCCCACCGGCGGGCGGGTCAACACCTATGACGCCGTGCTCTACGCCTACCTGGCCGACGCCGGCACGTACACGCTACAGGTCGAGGATCTCGGCACCTATGACGGCAGCAAGTCCCCGGAGGGCGCCGCCGAGTACGGCTACACCGTCTCGCTGGCCGAGACCGGGAGCCACACCCGAGAGCCCGACGCGCTGGACGATCCCAGCCTGGACGTGGACATCAGCGGCGGAAACACCCTCTACGCCGTCGGCGTCGTGCTGGAGGAGGACGGCGACTCCGACTGGGTTGACCTGAGCTTCCCCTATGGCGAGGCCGGCCTGACCGTCCTCGGCACCGCCGACCTCGGCGGCAGCGACGCCTACCCCGAGGTGCGCCTGTACAACAACGACGGCGAGCTGCTCACCGACAAGGTCGGCGTCGGGCCCGAAGGGATCGGCTTCTATCCGAGCATGTCCGACAACCGCTACCTCCTCGAGCTCGCCGACGCCTACGGCACCGGCGGCGCGGAGCACTGGTACTTCGTCTTCCTGCTCGCGCAGGACGAGGGTGACGCCTACGACGCCGAGGAGGAGCCGAACGAGGAGCAGGCCACCGCGACCGGCCTCAAGCAGTTCGCCGCCGAGGCGGACGCTGGCGAGTACACCTACGGGCGCGCCGTGGGCGACCTGGCCGAGGCCGGTGACCAGGACTGGTACCAGCTCGAGGGCATGGACGACGGCTACCTGATCGCCTGCCTCAACTCGAGCCCCTATGGCAGCACCGTCGCGCCCACCATCCAGGTCTATGACAGCGCGGGCTCGCTCGTCGGCTCCGCGACGGGCGACCCGGACGTGGACGACGGCACCACGCGCCTCGAGGGCCTCGCGGTGGCCGACGAGGACTACTACCTGACGGTGACCGCGCCGGGCGACGAGGCGGGGCTCTCCGCCTGGTACATGATGATCGTCTACGTCACCAGCTTCGAGACGGACAGCTACACCTGCCCCTGAGGACCCCCCATCGGGAGGGTCCTCACTCGATGTGGTACTTCAACTCCATCTTCTGACCTTTGCGGTTGATCTTCACCCGCACGACCTCCTTCTTGCGCACCTTCCGCCAGGCGCCGAAGGCCTGGACGATGCTCGTGACCTCCTTCCCGTTGAAGGAGATCACGATGTCGCCGTTCTTCAGGCCCGCCTGGTCGAGCAGGCTGCCGCAGCGGATGCGCTTGACGGAGAAGCCGACCACCTTGCCCTTCTCGTTCTTCGCCCAGTCGACGTAGGCGAGACGGGAGGCAGTGTCGAGATCATTGGCGTAGCGCATGATGATCTCGCGCTCGATGGACCACTCGTTGGGCCCGAGCGAGAGCACGCCGGGGGTGGGATCCGCACACTTCTGCTTCTTCGATCCCTTGCCGCCGCCCTTCTTCGCGGCGGCGGCCTTCTCTGCCGCCAGCCGCTCGGCCCGCGCCGCCCGCACCAGCGCCGCGGCCTCGGCCTTGGCCTTCTTCTGGCCGTTGGGCAGCAGCGGAAGATCGGCCACCACGCCATCGGTGGGCGCGTTGTCCGTCTCGGCCTCCGGCGGCTCCTCCTCGACCGCCTTCTTCGGCGGATCAGGCTTCACCGGCGCCTGGACGACGGGCTGCTCGGGCGTCCTCTCGGCCTCTTCGGGGTTCGCGTCCTGGGGCACAGGACCGGGGATGTCGCGCAGGAAGGCGTCGTCCAGCAGGCCCTCGTCGGCCGCCAACCCGACCTCGCGCTCCGGGGCGCGGTCGATGACGAGCTGCTCGGGGTCAGGGAGAACGGCGCTGAGCAGCAGGACGACCAGGGGAACGGCATACCCGCTCAACGCCAACAGGAAGGCGATGAAGAAGTAGAACGCTTCCCGGATGAACCGCCGCATCGCTTCCCTTCCGTCGGCGCAGAGCGCTGGCTCCTCTTGGACGCACGAATCCGGCGAAGATTCGACGCGCGCCGCTCCTCGCCGCGCGCTTCACCCATGATAGCCGCTCAGCGCACGATGGTCCCGGGGCTGACAGGGTCCGTGATAGTCGCCATGCCCTTGACCTCGCCTCCGCCCGCCGCGAGCAGCATCCCCTGGCTCCAGACGCCGCGCAGCTTCACCGGCTTGAGGTTCACGACGACCACCACGTTGAGCCCCACCAGATCTTCGGGCGCGTAGCGAGAGGCGATCCCGGCGCAGATGGTGCGCGGCTCGGCCTCGCCGACGTCCACCTTCAGCACCAGCAGGCGGTCGGCGCTGGGGTGCTTCTCGGCGGCCACGACGCGGCCGGTGCGGAGCTGGACCTTCTGGAAGTCCTCGATGCCGATCAGCTCCATCGGCGGGTTCTCGGTGGCGGGGGCAGCGGGGGCCTGGGCGGTCTCGGACATGGTGGGGCGCTCTCCAGCAGGGTTCGGGGCGGCAGGGTTCGGGGCGGCAGGGTTCGGGGCAGCGGGCTTCGGGGCAGACGACCGCTCGGCCTTGGGGGGCTTCGGGGCCTTCGCGGCGCCCTCCACCCGCGCGGGTCCGGTGGTGGCGGCCTGGACGCCCGCGTCGGTCAACGCGACGCGAATGGCATCGGGCAGCTCATAGAGGCGCGGGAAGAGGGGCTCCCCCGTGAAGACCGGCGTGCCCTCGACGAGCCCGCTCAGATCGCCGCGGTGGTCCACCGTGAGCGCGTCCAGGCCCAGCCTGCGGCCCAGCTCCGCGCACTTGTTGGGGCAGATGGCCGCGAGGTGCTGCGCGGCGACGCGGCAGATCTCCAGGCAGCGGCGCATCACGCCCGCCAGACGCTCCGTGCGGCCCTCCCGGTTCAGGCGCCAGGGCTCCTCGCTGTCGATGTACTTGTTGCCCGCGCGCACCAGCTCCCAGAGCGCCTCGAGGGCGCGGGAGAACTGAAGGGCCTCGATCTCCTCGCCGAAGCGGCGGGCGACGTCGGCGCAGAGCGCCTCGAGCGCCTGATCGGCCTCGGTCGGAGCGTCCAGGGCGGGCACCGTCCCGCCGAGCCACTTCTCGGTCATCGAGGTGGCGCGGTGGGCCAGGTTGCCGAGATCGTTGGCGAGATCGGCGTTGTAGCGCACCAGGAAGGCGTTGTGGGCGAAGTCGCCGTCGGCGCCGAAGGGCAGCTCGCGCAGCAGGAAGTAGCGCACGGCGTCGGCGCCATAGGCGTCGATGAGCAGGTGCGGGTCCACCACGTTGCCGATGGACTTGCTCATCTTCTGGCCCTCCACCGTCCACCAGCCGTGGGCGTAGAGGCAGCGGGCCGGGTCGAGGCCCAGCGCGAACAGCATCGTCGACCAGTAGACGGCGTGGGTGGTGAGGATGTCCTTGCCGACCAGGTGGTAATCGGCCGGCCACCGCTCCTGAAAACGGGCCTCATCCGAGAGGTATCCCGCCGCCGAGATGTAGTTGGTCAGCGCGTCGAACCAGACGTAGGTGACGTAGTCCGGCGCGAAGGGGATGGGGATCCCCCAGCTCAAGCGCGCGCTCGGCCGGCTGATGCAGAGGTCGCCCACCTCCTTGCGCAGGTAGCCCAGCACCTCGTTGCGGCGGCGCTCCGGACGAAGGAAGTCCGGGTGGGTCTCGATCCAGGCGCGGAGCTGGTCGGCGTACTTCGCCATGCGGAAGAAGTAGTTGCGCTCCTTGACCCACTCCACGGGCTGGCCGGACTCCGGGCACTTCCCGTCCACCAGGTCTTTCTCCGTCCAGAACCGCTCCGACGCCGACGAGTACCAGCCCTCGTAGTCGGCCGCGTAGATGTCGCCCGCGTCGTAGAGGCGCTGCAGCACGGCCTGCACGACGCGGACGTGGCGCGGCTCGGTGGTGCGGATGAAGTCGTCGTAGGTGATGTCCAGGCGCGCCCAGAGGCGCTGGAAGTCGGGCGCCAGGCTGTCCACGTGCGCCTGCGGCGAGAGCCCGCGCTTGCTGGCGGCCTCCATCACCTTCTGACCGTGCTCGTCCGTTCCCGTGAGAAAGGTCACCGCGCGCCCGTTCATCCGGTGCCAACGCGCGATCACGTCCGCCGCCACCGTGGTGTACGCGTGGCCGATGTGGGGGCGATCGTTCACGTAATAGATGGGTGTGGTGACATAGAAATGGCGGTCGGACACGGTCGCTCCCGGCGCGCCTCGAAGGCGCGAAAGCACACTCCGTTAAACCCCGCGCCCCCGCAGGGCAAGCTTGTGGACGCGTCCGGGACGCGATAGGTCCGCGCGATGGTACGAGCCCTAGGCTACTCGTTGGACGACTTCGACCCGGCAGATCCTGGGCGGCTCTGCCGTGGGCGCGAGCGCTGGATCGACCCCCTCCCTCCCGACGACGCGCGCGGCGCCGAGGGCCCCATCCGGCTGCACCGTCTGGTCGTCAGCGGCGCCTCCTTCACCGATGAGTCGGCCGCCGATGCCCAACGTGGGCTGCGCTTCTCGGGCCTGGGCGCGGGCGAGGTCATCTCCGCCCTCTTCCCCGGGCGCGTGGTGGTGGCCCAGGCCGAAGACGCCAACCCGCGCGCTGTGCCGGCCAACGCCATCGATCAGGAGGTCTACGCG
>CAZKWG010000202.1:0-11092 GCA_964556105.1 uncultured Enterobacterales bacterium
GGAAAGGCGCTCCTCACGGGTAAAACCCCGTTCCACCCCGAGGCCCAGCCCCAGCGCGAAGGGCAAGGTGATGCTGGCGATCGCCGTGATGGCCGCCAGGCGGGCCTTGTTCTGGATCAGCTTCGGGTTGAACTCCATCCCGACCACGAACATGAACAGCGCCAGGCCGAGCTGCGCCATCCCGTCCAGCAGCCCGAGCGAGCTCGTCGGGAACAGGGCGCTCATCGCCTCCGGAGAGACGCGCCCCAGCAGGGAGGGCCCCAGCGCGAGGCCCGCGACGATCTCGGCGACGACGCTGGGCTGACCCAGACGTTTGAACAGCAGGCTCATGCCGCGCGCGACCAGCAGAATGACCGCGACCTGCAGCAGTAGCAGCGTTGGCCCCGTGATGTGCTCCACCCGTGCTCCTCTCTCCCGCAGTCTATCGCCGCGTGGCTCTCAAGGGGTGAGGCCGACGCGGCGGCGCGCGTCCAGGCAGTTGGCGCCTGCCTGCTCGAAGTCACGACAGGTGCGCGGCCGCTCCTCGTAGTGGGTGCAGGTCCAGGCGCCCGGCTCGCCCAACAGACAGGGGCAGCGCCCCTCGACCCGTCGCAGCTCGAGGCGCCCGCCGTCCTCGGTGAGCAGGGCGCGGTGTCGGCCCACGAAAGGGTCGCGCCGCGAGACCTCTACGGTGTGGTAGGCCTCGCGGCAGCAGGCGCCGCATGTCTGGCAGTCCAGCGCCGCGGTGTGGGCCGGGCAGGCGGGCCAGGCGTCTTCGACGCGCGCGTCACGATGGCGTCGACAGCGTAAAACCGGCCTTCCTCGACCGCCATGGTAGCGCCACGCGCAGGTCTGGCAGCGCGCGTCGGGCCCTGGTGCGGGCCAGAGGGGGTTATAGCTCATGGGAGGAGTTAGCCCGTCCGGATGGCCACGCCCAACCACGACCCGAGCTACCAGCGCCCGATCCGGGCGCGCTACGTCGATCCGGTCGAGCTCATCTGGCTGAGCACCGCCCGGCGCCTCGGCCTGCATATCCGCCGCGATCCGAGCATCTTCTCCAGGACCGACGGCCAGGGCCTGCTCGCGCTGGGCCCGCGCGACGATCTGGACCCCGATGACTCGCTGGCCCAGATGATCTTCCACGAGCTCTGCCACTGGATCACGAACGGGCTCGAGACCTACAGCGAGCGCGACTGGGGCTTCGCCCTCGATGACGAGGTCGACCCTCGCGAGCACAGCTGCCTGCGCCTGCAGGCCTGGCTGTCCGACACGGTCGGGCTGCGTCGGATGATGGGTCCTACCGGCATCTATCGGCAGTATTACGATCGCATCCCCGCCGATCCCCTGCTGCCGCTGGACGACTCGGACTGGGAGCGGGGCGTGGTGAAGGGGGCCGCCGAGGCCATCGCCCGCTCGCAGGGGGAGCCCTGGCGGGAGCCGGTGCGCGAGGCGCTGCGGGCGACCGCCGAGGTCGCGGCGACGCTGCGCCCGTTCCTTGCCGATTACTGCACGGAGATCCCAGACGATCCGCTGCCCAGCCTCTGGCGCGTCGGCCCTTAGTCGCCGACGCGGACCAGGGCGCGGATCTGCTCGATGGTCGAGGGGCCCACGCCGGCCACGCGGTCCAGGTCGTCCACGCTGGCGAAGGGTCCGTTCTTCTTGCGATCGGCGACGATCGCGCCGGCCAGCTTCTCGCCCAGACCCGGGAGGGCCTCGAGCTCGGCCGCGGAGGCGGTGTTGAGGTTCAGGCGACCCTCCGAGGCCGACGGCGCCTGGGCGGTGCTGCTCGCCGCGGGGGTGGCGCCTGGCGCGCTTCGGCCGGTGATGGTCTTCCCCTTGCCCTTCTCCGGCGTCAGCACCACCTGCGCGCCGTCGCTGGTCAGGTGCAGGGTGCCGCCCAGATCGGTGCGGAAGACCGGCGCCCCGGTCGCGGCGTAGCGCTCCATGGCGTCCGGATCGGGGTGCCCGTACTCGTTGTCGCGGCCCACCGAGACGAGCACGAGCTGTGGCTGCACGGCCGCGAGGAAGGCCGCCGAGCTGGCGTAGCCCGAGCCGTGGTGCGCGGCCTTGAGCACGTCACAGGGCTGCACCTTGTTCGCGAGCAGGCGCTCCTCTGTCTCCGCCTCGGCGTCGCCGGTGAACAGGAAGCAGTTCTTGCCGTGGGTGGCCCGGATCACGACCGAGTTGGCGTTCAGATCGCTGCGCGTCCCGGTGATCGGATCGCCCGTGGGGTTGAGCACCTCGAGCTTGACCCCGCCGTCCAGGCGATAGGACTGCCCGGCCCTGGCCGCCTTGTACTTGATGCCCTTCGACTCGACGAGCTTCATCAGCTTGTCGTAGGTGTCCGTGGTGTGCGGGAGCCCGTTGTCTGTCAGGAGCTTCGCCGGCATCCGGTTCAGCACATCGTCCAGCCCGCCGATGTGGTCGGCGTGCGGGTGGGTGGCGACGACCAGCTCGAGCTTCGTCACGCCGAGCGCCTCCAACAAGGGCAGCGCCGCTTCGCCCTTCTGGCCGGTCCCGGCGTCGATGAGCACCGCCTTTCCACCCGGCGTGCGCAGGAGGATGGCGTCACCCTGGCCCACGTCGAGGATGTCCACCTGCATCGTCCCGGTCGCCTCCGCGGCCGCGCTCGCGGCGGGAGCCGGCGCCTCCGCGGCGGGCGCCTCTGCGGCCCGAGGGGTCGGCGTCGCGCTCCTGGGCGCGCGCGCGCCATCCTCCGCGGGAGGGCAGGCGCAGAGCAGCAGCAGCACCAGTCGGGAGAGGCGCATGGATTCAGAGATCGGTGACGAGGCGAAGCCCCAGATCGTCCCCGCGCGCGTCCGGGGCGCGCAGCGCGAGCGCCTTGGCCCAGGCCGCCATCGACGGCTGGCGCCAGGACCCGGGGTGGTAGATGCGCTTGTCTCCGACCTCGTCCTGGTTCCACTCCGCGACGTTGCCGGCGAGATCGAAGATCCCCTCGGGCGTGCAGTCGGCGCGGAACAGACCTACGGCGCAGGGGCGGCTGAGCACCTCCTCGCGCGTGTTGGCGTTGCCCATGCCGAAGGGCTCGCCCCAGGGGTAGGGGCGCTTGCCGCTGCCGCGGACGATCTCGCTTCGCTCCGCCCGCTCGGGCAGGCGCGCGCCGAAGCTGCGGGCGTAGGCGATGGCCTCGAACCAGTTCACGCCGATCACCGGCTGGTTGGGCAGCAGCATGCCCTGAACCTCCGCGTCCTGCGCGTACTCCGCCCAGCGCTGGGCGCCGCTGTTCCGCCAGGCCAGACCGTCCGGGGTCCAGTGCTCGTCGCGGTCGTAGCCGCCCTGGTCGATCCAGCGGCGCCACTCCCAGCTCGTGACGGGGAAGCGCGCGACGCGCAGCCGGTAGCCGTCGAGCTCCGTCGTCGCCCAGTACGCGGGCTGATTCGGCGTGCTCAGCCGCGGATCGCCCAACGCGCCCAGCGCTTCACCCAGCGCGACGCGATCCGCCGGATCGCCGACCCCCGACTCGAGCAGGGCCACCAGCGCGTCGGTCACGGCGGCGACCTGGTCGTCTTCGAGCGGCTCGCCACCGGCGCGGGCCGCGACGAGGGTCGCGGCCATGCGGGTCAGGGGCTCCAGGCGAGCCTCGGCTGGCAGCGCCAGGAGTGTGGAGAGCTCGACGTGTTGGGGAGCCATGCGTACACCTCGGCCTCTCCTATAACCGCTGGCGCCAGGAGCACGCGAACGCTCCTGGCGCCAGACGACTCCGTGGCGGCCGCTACTGGACGGACTCCTCCTGGACCTCGACCGGGATGGCGAGAGGAACCTCGTCTTCCTCGGAGGAGGCCGGCGGGATCTCGCCGCTCGAGCCGCTGGCGCTCACGGTCTGCTTGCGGGGGCTGTCGCCGCCGCTACGGCTCGGAGAGGAGCTCGAGACCTGGTCTTCCTGCCAGCCGTCGTCGTAGCCCGCCTCGGGCTCCCAGCCCTGGACGTCGGCGTTGTAGTACTCGGACTCGCTGACCCAGTAGCCCTCGACCCACTGGTGGCCGTCGAACCAGCCGGGCACCCAGACCTGACCGGGGCGCTCCTGGGTCGGCATCCAGTAGCCGGCGCTGTAGATGCCGTCCTCGTCGAAGTAGCCGTTGACCCAGGTGTATCCGGAGCGGTACTCCGGCCGCCAGAAGCCCTCGACCCAGCTCTCGCCGTCGTAGAAGCCGGCCTGCCAGACATAGCCCGCGGGCGCCTTGGAGCGCGGCTGCCAGTGGCCCGGCACGTAGCCGCCGTCCGAGAGGTAGTAGCCGTCCACCCAGGTCCAGCCGCTGCGCGCGGTGGGCCGGTAGAAGCCCTCGACGTAGACGTTGCCGTCCCACCAGCCGGGCACGTAGACGTACTGCACCGAGCGGTAGACCGGCGCGGGCCCGACCGGGGTCCAGTAGCCGGGGTGGTAGTAGCCCCAGGCGTCATAGTAGCCAGCGCTCCAGCTCCAGCCGGGGCGGTGGGGCGGGGCCCAGGTCACGACCCAGGGGTTGACGACGAAGCCGAAGGAGACGACCACCGTGCTGGCATGCCGGTAGCGGTAGTACGGGTGAACCCAGTAGTTCACGTAGTAGCTGCGGTAGTAGGCGTGGGAGGGCGGCGGCCGGTGGGCGTGGGGGTGGGTCCGGACGTGGTGCGGGGAGGGGTGGCCGTAGCGGTGGTCGCGGCTGTGGTAGGAGGGCGGCGAGCGGTGGTTGGAGCTGCTCGCGTAGGCGCGCGTGGTGTTGGTGGGGCGGCTGGCGCCGTGGCTGGCGGGAGCGGCGTTGCTGGTGCCGCCGCGGCTGCTGCTCGACGGCGGGGTGCGGGCGTGGCTGTCGGAGCCGCTGCCCTCGCGCGCGGTGCTGGCGCGGTCGGGCGAGGCGCTGGAGCCGGTGCCCGGCGAGGAGGAGGCGCTGGAGCCGCCCCGATCCGGGGTCGTCCTGGAGCGCATGTCCACGCCGCCCTTGGGCTGGACCTGCGCGCCCTCCGGACGGCTCAGATCGCTCCCGCCGCGCTCGAGCTGCGCGCCACCTTGCGCGGGGGCGACGCCGCCGGTCTGGCGCTCAGCGCTGGGGGCGACGCCGCCGCTCGGGCGGTCGGCGCTGGGGGAGACGCCGCTCGGGCGCTGGACGGGCTGGCCGGAGACGCCGCCCATCGGCTGGCCGCGCTCCATCGACGCGCCGCGCTCCATCGGGCCCGCGCCCATCGGGCTCGCGCCGGCCTCCATCGGGCGCTGCATCTCGCCGCCCGGCCGCTCGGTCGCAGGAGCCGGGGCGCTCCCCTGCGGTGCCCGGCTCTCCGACGCGCCCTGCTTCGGCTCCGCTCTCTCTGCGGAGGGCTTGTCGGACTTCTTCTTCGCCGGAGCGGCCTCGGCGCCGGCGCTGAACACGATGAGGGTCAGAAGGCTGGCGAGCCCGAAGGACCTGCCGTGGCTGGGTTGCGGCCTGTAGCTGGTAGACATCGCTTCCTCCGGCCTGCGACGGCAGGCGGTCTGACCCTGGGACGCACGGCGAGCGTGGATATTCACCCGGCGCCGGAACTTTCTGCGCAGCCACGCGCAAAGAGTGCGTTGCGCGCCGATTCAGCGACGCGCGGAGCGCAGGACGCGCACGTCGGGGAAGAGCAGCCGGGGCGCGTGTCCGTGGCGTTCGGGCCGGCGATCGGCGGTGCTGGCCCCGACGGCCTGCAGCACGACCTCGAACGGGATGTCCGCGCCGGGCACGAGGAGGAGGGTGTCCTGGCGGGGCCAGTGATCCTTGGCGCGGGCGAGGCGCGCGGTGAGCCCGTCGTAGTCGTAGCTGGCGGGGTCCGAGCAGCGGGGGCCGAGGCAGGGGACGCGCGCGAAGCCGCGGCCGGGGAGCGCCTCGTCGGCGCCCAGGAGGGTGAAGCCGCGATCGTGGATGTGGACGGCGAGCTGTGGGAGGTCGACAGCCAGGCGCGGGCCCCGGCCGATCGCGGCGGCCTCGAGGCCCAGGGCGGCGATGGCGGCGGCCGCGTAGAGGGCCAGGAGCAAGGAGATCGCGATGCTGCCTCCGCTCAGGCTGCGAAAAGGGGTCAGGTCCTCGAGGCGCGCGGCGTTCATGGGGAGCTCCACCCATTCACCGTAGCGGAGCCCTTTTCTCGCGAGGGGCGCTTTGCACGGTCCTCACAGGTGTTTACATCGGCCTTGCAAGCGTGTGGTGCGCCTCGGGCGCGCCGCGTCGAGGACCCGATCGCTTCAGAGGACGTCGCGCGTCGTGCGGCGAAGGAGGCACCCATTCGCGCAGTCCTCTCGCGTCGCGTTCCCCGTGGAACGGACAGTGATAAAGTCACGTGACCGTGCATCGACCCACCTCCCATCCAGGCCGCGACAAGGTCGGTCTTCCGCTGGCTTTCCTCGCCTGCCTCGGCGCGTCGGGGCACGCGGAGATCGTCGCGCCACCCGTCGTGACGCTCGCCCAGGGTCCGCTGCCCGTGGTGGCGGGCGAGGATCTCGGCGCTCGCCCGTGCGATCTGCCCGGCCCCTGCGCCAGCGCGCGCGAGGTCTTCGTGGACTACGAGGCGCTCGGCATCCCGGAGCAGACGGGCGGCGAGTGGCTGAGCTACGATCTCACGGCGGTGACGCGCGCGCTGAGCTACGCCGAGCTTCAAGACGAGCCGGAGATCTCGCTGGCCGTGCGGCTGGTGCTGAGCGAGGTCGGCGCCGATCGGCTGCTGGCCAACCGCTACGGGGTGCTGGAGGCGGTGGGCATCCTGTACACGGTGGACAACCGGCTGACGCCCAACGTGTACAACCCGGAAGATCGTGCTCGTGTGCCGATCTTCCCTGGGTGCGGGCCGGAGGGCAGCTTCGCCTCCTGCGCCAACGCCGAGCAGTATCTGGGCATGGCCTCCTGGCGGGCGCTGGATCCGGGCTCGCGCTACGACCCGGGCCTGCTCGAGGCGGCGACGGACGTGGCGGTGGTCTCCTGGTGGCTGCAGGAGCGTGGGCTGGTGCCGGACTTCACCGAGGGCGCCACCAACTACACGCACCGCTGCGGGGACGCCGGCTACGGGCTGACCACCCACCACTGCGATCGCCACATGGGGCGCCCGCGGATGGACGTCAAGGGCGCGAACCCCTTCACCGGCCCGCTGGTCTTCCGCACCCCCGAGGTCTTCTCCGAGCGGCGGGGGCACTACACCCTCTACGTGTCGCGCTGGGTGGACTACGACCCCTGGTGGAGCGCGCCAGACGTCGGCGCGGAGGAGCGCGAGGAGATCCGCGCCGAAGAAGGCCTGGATCCCGAGCGGGTGGTGGGCGCGCTGGCGGACGGGATCGGCTTCGCCGACGACGAGCTGGTGTGGCGGCGGCTGCTGCGGGTCCACGGGCAGGGGGCCTGACGCTCGGGGGGCCTGACGCTCGGGGGGCCTGAGCGTTGGCGGGCGCCTGAGCTTCAGTCCTCGACCCACTCCCAGGCGTCAGGCTCGGCGAGCAGCTTCGTGATCAGCTTCGCGCTGAGCGCGTGCCCGGGGCGCTCGGCCTCGTAGCGGGCGCGCAGGGGGGCGCCCACGAGGGCGAGATCGCCCATCATGTCGAGGATCTTGTGGCGCACGGGCTCATCGGGGGCGCGCAGGCCGCCGGGGTTCAGCGCGCCCTCGGGCCCGAAGACGACGGCGTTCTCCAGGCTGCCCCCCAGCCCCAGCCCCGCGGCCCGCATGGCCTCGACCTCGTGCAGGAAGCCGAAGGTGCGGGCCCAGGCGATCTCCGCGCCGAAGTCGGAGGCGGCGACGGCGAGGGACTGCGCGCCGATGGCGGGGTGGGGGAAGTCGATGCTGGCGGCCAGCTCGAGCCGCTTCGCCGGGAGGAGGCGGCCGCGGCGCGGGCCGTCCTCGACCGCGACCGGGCGGAGCAGGGTGAGGACGCGGCGGGGTCGATCCTGGGCGATGAAGCCCGTCTCCTCGAGGCCTCGGACGAAGGGCGCGGCGCTGCCGTCCAGCACGGGCACCTCGGGGCCGAAGACGGCGATCTCCACGTTGTCGATGTCTGCGGCCATCAAGGCGGCGAGCAGGTGCTCCACGGTCATCAGGCGCCAGCCCTCGCCGCCGATCACGGTGGCCAGGCGGCTGTCCACGACCGTTCGGACGTGCACGGGCACGGGGCTGGTGTCGGAGAGGTCGGCGCGGACGACGCGCAGGCCGTGGTCCGCGGGCGCCGGGCGCAGCTCGAGGCGGGCGGGTTGTCCCGTATGGACGCCGATTCCATCCCAACACACGGTGGTCTTGAGCGTCCGCTGAGGCACCCGATCTACTCCACCGCGGCCGGCGGCAGGCCGAGGACCTCGGCGCCCGGGCCGACGGCGTGGGCGGTGAACCAGCCGCGGCGCATCTCGAGCGCGTACATGGCCGGGTACTGGCTGGGCACGATGGTCTCGTCCAGCGGCTTCATCTCGGCGGTGTGGACGACGCGCCCGCTTGCGCTGACGAAGGCGATGGAGAGCGGGCTCGGGGTGTTCTTCATCCAGAAGCCGCGGCCGCGCTCGTCGGGGTAGACGAAGAGCATGCCGTGATCATCGGGCAGCTCGGCGCGGTGCATCAGGCCCGCCTCGCGCTCGGCCGGGCTGTCGGCGACCTCGGCGGTGACGGCGTGTCCGCCGACGGTGAGCGTGATGGTCGGGAGCTGCTGGCCCTTGGGAGCGCAGCCCAGCCAGAGCAGGAGCGCCAGCATCAGAACAGCTCTCCCTGAGAGCGGGCGGGGTCAGGCAGGCCGAGGTGGCGGGTGCCGCGGGCGGTCAGCACGCGGCCCTGGCGCGTGCGCTGGAGGAAGCCCTGCATGATCAGGTAGGGCTCGTAGACGTCCTCGATGGTGTCGGACTCCTCGCCGATGGCGGTGGAGAGATTGTCCAGTCCCACGGGTCCGCCGCCGAATTTGTGGGCGATGGTCTCCAGGATCTTGCGATCCATCGCGTCCAGGCCCTCCTCGTCGATGCCGAGCCTTTGCAGGGCGGAGCGGACGATCTCCACGGTCAGGATGCCGGTGCCCTCGACCTGGGCGAAGTCGCGCGCGCGGCGGAGCAGGCGGTTGGCGACGCGGGGGGTGCCGCGGCTGCGGCGGGCGAGCTCGCGGGCGGCCTGTCCGTCGATGGGCAGCTCGAGCTTGCGGGCCGAGCGGTCCACGATGCGCGTCAGCTCGTCCGGCGTGTAGAATTCCATGGCGAAGTGGATGTGGAAGCGGTCGCGCAGCGGGCGGGTGAGCAGGCCGGAGCGCGTCGTGGCGCCGATCAGGGTGAAGCGCGGCAGGGGCAGGCTCACCGTCTGGGCGCCGGGGCCCTGGCCCAGGATGACGTCGATGCGGTAGTCCTCGACGGCCGGGTAGAGGACCTCCTCCACCGTGCGGTTCAGGCGGTGGATCTCGTCGATGAACAGGACCTCGCGCGGCTTCAGGCTGCTCAGGATCGCCGCGAGATCGCCGCCGCGCTCGATGACGGGGCCCGAGGTGACGCGGATGTCCACGCCGAGCTCCTCGGCGATGATGTGGGCCAGGCTGGTCTTGCCGAGGCCGGGCGGGCCGGCCAGCAGGACGTGGTCCATCGCCTCGCCGCGGTCGAGGGCCGCGCGGACGTAGATCCGCAGGTTCTCGATGATGGTCTTCTGCCCCACGAAGTCGGCGATTCGTTTGGGCCGGAGCGCCGGATCGGCCGGCTCCTGAACGGTTGGATCGATCACGCGGGTCGTCACGATTGCCTCGCCAGCACCTGCAGGCTGGCCCGCAGGCGGCCCTCGAGCGGCGCCTCACCGAATTTTGGCACGTTCGGGTGGTTCAGCGCCACGTCGATCTCGCTCTTCTTGTATTCGAGCCGCGCCAGCGCCAGGGGGAGCGGGTCCTCGGGCACGGTGGTCGCGACGGTGGAGACGGTCGGACGGAAGCCGCGGGGGACCTTGCCCTCCAGCTCGAGGCAGAGGCGCTCGGCCAGCTTCTTGCCGACGCCGGGGGCGCGGCAGAGGGCCTTGGTGTCGCCGCGGTCGATGGCCTCGGAGAGCTCGCCCGCCGTGAGCGTGGAGAGCAGCGACAGCGCGCTGCGCGGCCCGACCCCGTTGACCTGGCGCAGCAGGTCGAAGACGTCGCGGGCGTCGGGCGTCTCGAAGCCGTAGAGCAGGAAGGCGTCCTCGCGCACGATGGTCGAGACGTGCAGCGTGCTGTCGCGATCCTCGGGCAGGCGGAGGATGAGCCCGGCGGGCGCGAAGACCTGGTAGCCGACGCCGTTCACGTCGAGGACGACGAAGTCTGCTGCGCGGTGGGCCGGGCGGCCTCGGAGGAGGGCGATCATGGGGTCAGCCTGGAGGGGCGGGCGGCCAGCAGGGCCTGGAGCGGAGACTGGGCGAGGTGGGTGATGGCGATGGCGACGGCGTCGCTGGCGTCGGCGGCGAGCGGCTCGTCGCGACCGACCAGACGGGCGACCAGGCGCGCGACCTGATCCTTGTCTGCGCTGCCAGAGCCGCCGACGGTCTTCTTTACCGTGCTGGGGTTGTACTCCGCCACCGGCAGGCCATGTCGCGCCGCCGCCAGCAGCGCCACCCCGCGCGCCTGCCCGAGCCGCAGCGCGCTCTCGCTGGAGCGGTACTTGAAGATCGCCTCGATGGCGACCTGCTGCGGCGCGAGCAGGGTGAGCACCGCCATCAGGCCGTCGTGGATCTTCAGCAGGCGCTCGGGGATGGGGTCCTCCGAGCGCGTGCGGATGACGCCCGCGTCGTGGAGGACGTAGCGGGCGCCGTTGCGGCTGACCGCGGCGTAGCCGGTGGCGTTGCTGCCGGGGTCGATGCCGAGGACGATCATCGGGAGAGTGTAGCGCGCCCCGGGCTCCCGGGCCCTGTGCTCAGCAGCGGTTGGCCGCTCGGGCGCCCAGCGTCACCGGGATCTCGCGGGGCTCGCCGCCACGGAGCAGGCGCAGGGAGACGGACCTCCCGACGCGGTCCTCGCCGAGCTGGGCCAGCAGCTCGGGCAGCCGGGCGACGGGCGCCCCCTCGATGGAGAGCAGGACGTCGCCGACGATGACGCCGGCCTGATCAGCGGGACCGTCGGCCTCGATCGAGGCGACCAGCAGGGCCTCCGGCTGGCCCGCCACCTTCGCCAGCCCGCGGGAGAGGGCGGCGGGGACGGTGCCGAGGCCGAAATAGGCGCGCTGCA
>CAZKWG010000203.1:0-8946 GCA_964556105.1 uncultured Enterobacterales bacterium
GGTGCCGAGCAGGATGACGATCACGCAGAAGACCTTGATGTAGTCCGACGCCTTCAGCGAGCTGACCAGCCGGGGGTCGTTCGAGAGGTAGGCGGAGACGGCGAAGAGCTCCTCGCCGATGATGGTGTAGTCGCAGGCCGCCACGAAGAAGGGGAGCTGCGTGGCCTCAGCCGTGCCGCCCACCTGGATGGACTTGTTGACGAAGCCCGTCTCGGCCAGGATGAGGGCCTCGGCGAAGAAGCGGCCCAGGAAGAGGTTCGTCGCCGGCTTCTCGCGCAGGATGATCCCGTTGGTGCCCGCGGTGAACGCGAACTGGTCCGACGAGATGAAGCGCACGTTCGCGGCGTTGTAGGCGTCGGGGTAGCCGGCCTGGTAGTAGCCGGCCTTGACCACCTCATCGGCCACCTCGCGGACGATGGGCACGCAGCAGGAGACGATGATGTCCGCCTGGTACTCCGCGACCTTCTTCGCCACCTGCCCGAGGATGAGCATCGACGAGATGGTCTGGATGTCCTGAAGCTCGTCGATGCCCGGCACGTAGAGCACCGGCCGCCCCATCTCCGTGGCGCGCCCGATGCCCTCCTCGATGGCGTCGATGCCCGGGATGCGGCGAATGAACAGCTTCTTTCCTCGCCGTGCCTGGTCGGAGAAGACGAACATCAGCACCCCCACGACGATGATCAGGACGAGCATCGTGATGTGGCCGGGCGCCAGGTTGAACAGGCGTGTGTCCAGCTCGTTCATTGTTCGATGGTCTCCACGTTGGCCCGGGGGAGGAGGGCGCGGACGCCGTCTTCGAATTCGATCTCCATGACGCGCGCCTTGCTCTCGGTGTCCAGGACCACCGGATCGACGGGCAGCCCGACCACGCGGCCCAGCCTGCCGAAATAGGGCGTGCGGATGCCGCGGACCAGCGAGCCGATGGCGATGCCCTCCGGCTCGGGCGGGATCCACCGCTCGTTGGAGACGGTGGCCTCGTCGTCGGTCACCACGACCTCGGGGCGGATGACGCCCGCGCGGATCTGGGTGGCGCCGTTGATCGAGGCCAGACGCCCTTCGTTCTTCTTCAGGAGGGCGAAGGTGGCGGGCGCCATGGCGATCTTGCCGAAGCCCTCCGTGACCACCAGGGTGAGGCCGAAGCTCTCGCCGCCCGTGATCGCCACGCCCACCTCGTAGCCCAGCAGGTCCTTGATCTCGTCGTAGTCGAAGCCGCCCGTGACGATGCCCTTGACCCCGAGCTCGATGGCGCGCTTGAACGCCGCGAGGCTCACGTAGGCGCCGCCGATCACGATCTTCCCGGCCATCGCAGGGGTGAAGTGCGTGGGCTCCAGCGTGTCGTCGGGCCCCTGAACGGCCATCATCAGCGGCGCGCGCGTCTCGCCGCCCAGCCCGAAGATGCCCTGCACCAGGGTCGCGTTGGCCTGGACCACGCAGCCCTCGCCGGGGATGACCTCGACCACGCGGCCGTTCATGTAGGCGTCTACGGACACCGGGATGGGGTGAGCCTGCAGGATGACCTGCCCGGTGATCGTGGAGACGCTCTCGATGGTCCCGCTCACGATGGCCTTGGCGTCGGACTTGAAGAAGCCGAGCACGCCTTGCGTCTCCGCGAGGATCTCGCCTTCCTCCACCGAGGCGCCAGGGCTCTTCTTCATGAACTCCTTGAGGCGCCCCGGGTCTACGCCGAGCAGGTTCGCCACGTTGATCGGGAACACCTTGCCCGGGAGCTCGGTGTGCGCGACGATGTCGCCCGCCTGGACCTGCTGGCCCAGGGTGACCAGCACCTCGCCCTCCAGGGGCAGGCGGCGGTCCTTCAGGACGACGGTGCGCTCGGTGACCTTCAGGCCCGGCGTGAAGATGGCGGCCATCAGCGAGCTCCGGCGGCGGGGTATTCGTCGAGCGCCTCCACCCACTTCTGCAGCAGGGGGACGCGTACAGCGGCGTCTTCGGGGATCTGCAGGGGGCGCCCGCGGGTGTCGATGACGATCCCGACCACCCCGCCCTGCAGCGTGGTCTCGAGGGGCTTGCCGGGGCCGGCGCCCACGTTCAGCTCCTTCTGGAGCGGCGTGAGCGTGGCCTTCATCGGCGTCTCGCGCTGGAGCGGGATGTGGACCAGCTGACCGCCGGTGATCTCCCGGTCGATGCCGGCGCCGTCTGGCAGCCGAGCCTGGAGGCGCAGCATCGGCCGGCTCGGGTCGCAGGGGCCGGCGGGGGCGACGCAGGTGCCCAGGTAGATGAGGCAGTCGCGCTCGAAGACCTGGGTGGCGGCGAGCTCGTTGACGGTGGAGAGCACGCCGAGGTGCGGCATCATGAAGATGGAGTCCACCGCCAGCTCGGTGACGCCCTCGGGCGCGAAGGCGTCAATCATCATGCGCATCGACTGAGAGCGGCGCGGGGCGTGGCTGAGCACGCCGCCCGAGCCCACCATCAGGTTCAAGCTCATCATCTGGACCAGCGAGTCGTCGCCCACCTGGCGGAAGGCGTCGGCGATGGTGCGCTGGCGCTGCACGCCCTTGAGGCCCACGGCGAACTCGCGGTGCTGGATGAAGGCCAGGCGCAGCGCCTCGCGGGCGATGGCCTGCTCGATCTTGAGCTCCTCCAAGGTCTGGGGGATGGTGGTCGGCCGGATCATCTTGTTGCCGATCCGGTTTCGGAGCGCCTTCTCGTTGGTGTCGAAGGGCACCCAGCGCAGGATCTGCGGCAGCCCGGCCTCGGCCAGCACGTTCGAGACCGAGTACGACATGCCGAGATTGGCCGACACCGTGCGGTTGAAGATGCCGTCGAAGACGGAGAAGACATCGGTGGTCGCGCCGCCGATGTCCACGCCGAGCACGTTGATCCCGCGCTGGCGGGCGATGGTCTGCATGATCAGGCCGACCGCGCCCGGCGTGGGCATGATCGGCGCGTCCGCCCAGCTCATCAGCTTGCCGTAGCCGGGGGCCTGGGCCATGACGTGCTCCATGAACAGGTCATGGATCTTGTCGCGGGCGGGTCCGAGGTTCTCGCGCTCCATCACCGGGCGCACGTTCTCCACCATGCTGAGCGCGGAGATGGTGCCGAGCAGGTCGGAGACGTCGGCCTGGGCATCCTCGTTGCCCGCGTAGATGATCGGCAGGTTGAAGCCGCCGCCCAGGCGGGTGCGCGGGCGCGCGGCGCGGATGCGCTCGGCCATGGCGACCACGTGCTTGCGCGTGCCGCCGTCCACCCCGCCGGCCAGCAGGATCATGTCCGGCCTCAGCTGCCGGATGCGCTCGATCTGCTCGTGAGGGCGGCGCTTGTCGTTGGTGGCGAAGGTGTCCATGACGATGGCGCCGGCGCCCAGGGCCGCGCGCATCGCGCTCTCGGCCGACATGGAGCGGACGACCCCGCCCACCACGAGCTGAAGGCCTCCGCCCGCCGAGCTGGTCGAGATGTAGATGTCGACGCCGGTCTTCGGGTCGCTCTCGGGCGTCAGGATGCCGGTGCCGTCGTCGCGGATCAGCTTGCGCCCGCTCAGCTCCTGCACCTCCTGGGCCGCGTTCAGCACGCCGTGGGTGACGTCCTCGAAGGGCGCCTCGACCGTGGTGGGGGCCTCGCCGCGCCAGGTCTGGCGGTACTCGCCGTTGACCTTCTCGATGAGGATGGCCTTGGTGGTCGTGCTGCCGCAGTCCGTGGCGAGCACGCTGCGGATCTCCGCGGGCAGAGGGCGGGAGCCGTGATGGGGGGTGCTGCTCATGGGCGGCTGCTCTCCGTCCTGGCCCGGTCTGCGGCCTCGATCTGGTCCAGCAGGTAGTCGAGCCCGCGACGGTCCTCGAGGAGCCCGGCCAGGGCGTCCCACTCTGGGGCCGTGAACAGGGCCGTGATCGACGGCGACAGGACGTGCATGAACTGGCTCCCGACGAAGGAGAGGGGCCGCATGGACTCGAGGGTCAGGATGGCGGGCACCGTGAGGCCGAAGCGTACAATCATCTGCGCCAGCCGGTCGACGGCCCGCCGCTGCTCCTCGGTGACGACCAGGGCGCTCAAGCGGTCCCTTTCTCGGCGCCAAGGCGAGAGATCAGCGTAGAACGCACCTCATCCTCGCGACCGGGGCAGCGCAGCAGCAGGGGAGGGCGCGCGCGGCGCCAGCGCGAGACCTGCGGTCGGAGCAGCAGGAATCCTTCGGGCGCGGCGCGCCAGCCGGACAGCTCGCTCCAGGCGAGGGTGCGGTTGCCCAGGATCCGCCGGACCTGGACGCCCTCCTCGTCGAGCGCGTAGGTGGAGGGCAGCAGCGCCTCCCCCGTGCTGACCAGCAGCAGGAGCGTCGAGACCACCCCCGCCAGCGGGTCGAGCAGGGCCGCCAGCAGGCCGACCGCGCCGATGGCGACCCCCGCCAGCACGGCGCGCAGGCCGAGACGGGGAGCGGGCCAGTCGGACCAGGTGAGGGCAGGGGAGGCGGTCATGGGAGCGCTGGATCCTAATCGATCCTGGAGGTGCCCGCGCTACCCCCCCGCGTTCACGGGAGCGCGCGCGCCAGGATCGTCTCGGCGTCCACGCCCGCCGGCAGCGCGCCGAAGAGCGGCGCCGCCTCTCCGCCCAGCCGCGCCGCGCAGAAGGCGCGCGAGACCGCCTCCGGCGCGTGCTGGAGCAGCAGGGCGGCCTGGGTGGCCAGCCCGAGCCGGGTCACGAGCGCCCGACCCTGGGCCTCCTCCGCGAGGAGGGCCGGCAGATCCCGGCGCAGCGCGCCGAGGAAGCGGTCATAGCGGTCATCCATGCCCGCCGCCCTCCCCAGCTCCTCGGCGAGCGCGTCGAGCGCGCCCGGCGTGCGGGTCAGCGCGCGCACCACGTCCAGGCAGATCACGTTCCCCGAGCCCTCCCAGATCGGGTAGAGCGGCACCTCCCGCCAGGCGCGCGCCAGCGGCAGCTCCTCGACATAGCCCGAGCCGCCCAGGCACTCCATCGCCTCGGCCAGGGCGCTGGTCGCGCGCTTGCAGACCCAGAACTTGCCCACGGGCGTCAGCACCCGTCGCAGCGCCACGCTGGCCGGGTCCTGCTCGTCATAGGTGCGGGCCAGGCGCAGCATGAAGGCCGTCGCCGCCTCGCTCTCCAGCGCCAGATCGCAGAGCACGCCCCGCATCAGCGGCTGGCTCGCCAGCGCCTTTCCGAAGGCGGCGCGGTGGCGCGCGTGGTGCACCGCCAGCGAGAGGCCCACGCGCATGAGCGCCGAGGAGCCGATCACGCAGTCCAGCCGCGTGTGGTTGGACATCTCCATGATCGTCCGCACGCCGCGCCCCTCGTCGGAGACGCGCAGGCCGAGCGCGCCCTCCAGCTCGATCTCCGAGCTCGCGTTGGAGCGGTTGCCCACCTTGTCCTTCAGGCGCTGCACACGGATCCGGTTCGGCGTCCCGTCGGGGAGGACGCGCGGCACCAGAAAGCAGCTCAGCCCCCCGGGCGCCTGGGCGAGCATGAGGAAGCCGTCGCTCATTGGGGCGGAGCAGAAGAACTTGTGGCCGGTCAACGCGTAGGCGTCGGCCTCGTCGAGCCGGGTGTGCAGCGGCACGGCCCGCGTCGTGTTCGCCCGCACGTCGGAGCCGCCCTGCTTCTCCGTCATCGCCATCCCGAAGATGGCGCCCGCCTTCTGGTCGGCGGGCAGGAAGCGCCGGTCATAGGTGAGCGAGCGCGCCCGCGGCTCCCAGATCGCCGCCAGCCCCGGCTCGGCGCGCAGGGCGGGGACGATCGAGTAGGTCATCGAGATGGGGCAGCCGTGCCCCAGATCGCTCTGCGCCATCAGGTAGAAGCCCGCGGCGCGGGCGACGTGGGCGCCCGGCCGTGGATCGCGCCACGGGCCCGCGTGCAGGCCCTCCGCGACGGACAGGGCCATGAGCTGATGGTAGGTCGGGTGGTAGTCCACCTGATCGACGCGCCGACCGCGGGCGTCGTGCGTGCGGAGCTGGGGTCCGTAGCGGTTCGCGTCGGCGGCCCAGCCCTGAACCTCTGCGCTGCCCGCCCGCGCTCCCAGGGCCGAGAGTCGGCCTCGATCCCAGGCTGCGCCCTCGCGCGCCAGCCCCTCGCTCAGGGGCAGATCGCCCTCGAAGAGGTTCCAGCCCTCGTGCGAGGGCACCTGGTTGTGGATCTCGTGGGTGCTCGGGACGGGCGGCAGGTTCAACATGGAGGCCTCCACCAGGAGAACCTCTCCCGCCGTCGCCGGGGCCGCAAGGTCGCGCGGGCTGGGCGCGCGCGCAGACATAAGATACAATCGTCGGGCGACCGGGCTCGCCCTCCTCTGCCCTCTTCACCCCCACGGACGCCTTGACTCTGTCCCGCACCACTGACGACGCGGTGCCTCCCAGTAGGAGGCTCCCATGTTGAGTGAAGTCCTCTTCATCATCGCGCTCGCGCTCCTCAACGGGATCTTCTCCGGCGCCGAGATCGCGGTACTGAACGTCCGGCGCACGCGTCTTCAGGAGCTGAAGGAGGACGAGCGGAGCGGCATCGACGACCTGATCGCGATCCGCGACCACCCGGAGCGCTTCTTCGCCACCGTGCAGATCGTGATCACGGCGGTCGGCGTCCTGGCCGGTGTGTACGCCGGGGCCAGCATCGCCGAGAGCCTGATTCCCACCTTCTCGCGCGTCGCCATCCTGGCTCCCGTGGCGGACAAGCTGGCGTTTGGTCTCGTGACCCTGCTGGTGGTGATGCTGCAGATCGTGCTGGGTGAGCTGGTGCCCAAGTCGCTGGCCCTGCGGCACACGGAGGTCTACGCCCTCTTCATCAGCCGCCCGCTGCGCTTCCTGGCCTGGCTGGCCCGCCCGCTGGTGTGGCTGTTCACCACCCTCTCCAACCTCGTGCTGCGCCCCTTCGGCGACCAGACGACCTTCACCGAGGGCCGCCTCTCCCGCGCCGAGCTGCTCCAGTACGTGGACGAGGCCGCCACCTCCGGCAACCTCGACCCGTCTGCAGGCGAGATCGTCACGCGCGCGGTGGACTTCGACAACCTGGACGCCAGCTCGCTGATGGTGCCGCGCCCGGACATCCAGTCGCTGCCGAAGACGGCCTCCGTCACCGATATCGCCAGGCTCGCCCGTGAGGGCCATCACGCCCGCGTCCCCATCTATGAGGGCGAGCTGGACAACGTCGTAGGCTTCATCAACCTGCGCGAGGTCCTGGCCCATCAGCTCGGCGACGAGGGCTTCAAGCTGGAGCGCTTCCTGCACCCGGTGCCCTTCGTGCCCGAGACGATGCAGGCCCCGCGCGTGCTGCGCGAGCTGCAGCGCCAGCGCAGCCACCTGGCGATGGTCGTGGACGAGACCGGCATGGTGCGCGGCCTCGTGACCATGGAGGACCTGCTCGAGGAGCTGGTCGGCGAGATCTACAGCGAGAACGACAAGCCCGAGGAGATCATCCGGCGCCAGCCCGACGGCAGCGCGCTGGTCCTGGGGCGCGCGGCGGTGCACGAGGTGGCCCGCGCCATGGACTTCGAGCTGCCCGAGGGCGACACCTTCTCCACGATGGCTGGTCTGGCCATCGATCTGGCGGGCCGCATCCCCGAGCCAGGGACCGTGCTGCAGGCCGAGGACGGCATCACGCTGGAGATCGTCGAGGCGACGCCGCGCCGCGTGCGCCTCATCCGCCTGCGCCGCGCGCCGGTGGTCGAGCGGTCTGCGGGCGAGGAGTAGCGCTCAGCCTGACCGGTCAGCCCAGGCGGGCGCGCAGGTCCTCGGGGCGGGCGTCCAGGCAGGGGGTGCCGATCCCACACCGCTTCTTGTAGCAGGGCCAGCAGGGGGGGCGCGTCCCGTGGTGCGTCGTGCTGCCTGGCGGGCCGGTTCTCGCCGGATCCGTGGAGCCGTAGACCACATGCACGGCTTCTAGAGGCGCCCCCGCCGCCCGTCGCGCCGCCGCCGCCAGGTGAGGGAGCCCGCTGTCGTTCCCCACCACCGCCTCCGCCAGGGCACAGAGCCGCGCGAAGGCGGGGATGGAGAGGGGCGGCAGCACAGGGTGCGGCCCGGCGATCTCCTGGATGTAGGCCATGTCTGCCGGGCCGCCCACGAAGACGGCGCGCCCGTCGAGCAGGTCCGCCAGGGCGCGGAAGCCGGGCCAGCGCACCGTCGCCGGGCTGGCGGTGCCCGGGACCAGCAGCACGGCGCGGGAGGGCAGGGGAGGCAGCGCGGGGAGATCGGCGTCCGAGGTCGGATAGCGGGGCGCGGGCTCCGGCTCGGCGCCCGCCGCGCGCGCCACGGCGCAGAGATCGTCCACGCGGTGGGGGCCACGCTCCGGGACGGCGACGCTGAGCAGCCAGCGCCGCCACGGCGTCGCCAGCCCCACTCGCGGCGCGCCCAGGCTCAAGGCGTCGATGGCCGCCCCCAGCGAGGGCTTGAGCAGCACCACGCGCTCCAACCCAGGCGCCGCCCGCGACGACAGGGTCACCGGCAGGTGCCGGTAGAGCGCGCCACACCAGCCAGGGCCCTGGACCACGACCGGTCCTCGGGCGCCACGACAGAGCGCGTCCAGCGCCGGCAGAGCCATCACCCCGTCGCCGAGGTGATCGGGGGCGCGCACGAAGAGGCTCACCCTACTTCTTCTTTCGAGCCCGCTCGCGCTCCTTGCGCGCCTCGCGCCGCTCGCGGGCCTCCTTCGCCTTGTCCTCGGCGCTGCCGCCGCCGCTCGCGCCGCCGCCGGAGCCGAGCGGACCCGGCAGCCCGGGGAAGCCGCCCTGCGCCGGCTGGTGCCGCCGCATCGCCCGGTTCTGCTTGCCGAAGCCGGGCATCCCCGGCCCGCTGCTGGGGAGCCCGCCGCCGAGCTGCCCGAAGAGCCCGGACGAGCCCATCTGCCCCATCATCAGCCGCACCTGCACGAAGCGCTGGTGCAGATCGCGCACCTCCTGCACGGGCCGGCCGGAGCCGCGCGCGATGCGGCGGAAGCGCGACTCGTTCAGCACGTCCGGGTGGTTGCGCTCCTGGTTCGTCATCGAGTGGATCATCGCCTCGACCT
>CAZKWG010000203.1:8956-11083 GCA_964556105.1 uncultured Enterobacterales bacterium
GAGGGCGTCCACCGGGATGTTCTCCAGCATCTCGTTCATGAAGGGCAGGCGCTCGAACAGGCTCCGCAGCGAGCCCATCTGCTTGATCATCCCGATCTGCTTCAGGAAGTCGTGGTAGCTGAACTCGCCCTTGAGCATCTTGACCGCGTCTTTCTCCGCGGTCTCCTGGTCCACGACCTGCTCGAAGTCCTTCATCAGGCCGACGACGTCGCCCATGCCCAGGATTCGGTCGGCGAGGCCCTCCGGGCGGAACTCGTCGAGCTTGTCCAGGGTCTCGCCCATGCCGAGGTACTTGATCGGCTTGCCGGTCACCTGCTTGATCGAGAGCGCGGCGCCGCCGCGCGCGTCGCCGTCCAGCTTGGTCAGGATGAAGCCCGTGAACCCGATGCGCCGGTCGAACTCGGCGGCGGTCTTCACGGCGTCCTGGCCGATCATCGCGTCGCAGACGAAGAGGATGTTCCCGGGCTTCGTGCTCTCCTTGATCTGCTCGAGCTCGGTCATCAGCGTGTCGTCGATGGCCAGCCGACCGGCCGTGTCGAAGATGACCACGTCGCGCCCGACGTTGCGCGCCTGGCTCACCGCCAGCGTGCAGAGCTGAACGGGCTTCATGCCCTTGATGGACATGACGGGCACGCCCAGCTTGCGGCCGATGGTCATGAGCTGATCGATGGCGGCCGGGCGGTAGATGTCCGCCGCCACCAGCATCGGCTTGTGACCCTCCTTGAGCAGGCGGCGCGCCAGCTTGCCGGCCGTGGTCGTCTTGCCGGAGCCCTGCAGCCCCACCATCATGATGATCGCCGGCTTGCCCGTCAGCTCGAGCCCGCTCTCCACCGGCCCCATCAGCCCGACGAGCTCGTCGTGGCAGATCTTGATGAACCAGTCGGCCGGGCTCGGCTGGAAGCCCGGGGGCATGCCCTTGAGCTGCTCCTTGGGCACGCGGAGCTGCACCACCTCGCCGAGCGCGCGGTCTTTGACGCGGTCGAGGAAGTTGCGCACCACGCCCAGCTCGACGTCGCCTTCGAGCAGGCTGACGCGGACGTCGCGCAGCGCGTCGGCGATGTTCTCCTCGGTGAGCTCGGCCTTCCCTTGCAGCTTAAGGCGGGCGTTCCGAAAGCCCTTGGACAGCGTCTCGAGCATCGTCTTTGGATCTCCCCAGGTACACACACAGGCCAGCCGGAGCCCCTAACCTGTCGGCACCCCACGTCGCATCCAGCTCAGCGAAGCATCGCGCGACAGAGCTTGAGTCCAGGCGTCTTTCGCCTCTTCTTCGCGATTCATCGCCGTGAGCGCGTTGGCCCGCCCGGCGTGGTGCAGCCCGGTCTCAGGGGCCAGCGCGGCGGCGCGCCCATAGGCCTCGAGCGCGTCCTCGTGGCGCCCCAGGAGCTGAAGCGCGTCGCCGCGCCCGTGCCAGGCCCAGGCGGCCTCCGGCGCGGCCTCGAGCGCCATCCCGAAGCGGTGCAGGGCCTCCGCGTGCTGGCCTGCGGCGAAGGCCGCCCTCCCGGCGGCGATATGGCCCTCGGCGCTCTCCGCCCAGCTCCAGCGATCGGGCTCGAGCCGCAGGCCGGGCCGGTCGGCGGCGGCCAGCTCCCCCAGCAGCGCGTCCGAGGGGCGCCCGAGGAGGCGCCCGCCCAGCTTCAAGCCGATCGTCACCAGCCGGTCCAGGCGCCGGGCCCAGGCTGGCCGCCGCCGCGATGATCCCGCCGGCGTCGCGCTCTTCTGGGCCTCGTCACGCGACACTTGCTGCCTCGCGCAAGAGCGGAGTTATACTGAGGTAGAAACCACTCAGTCGCGTGCGGCCCCTGGCCTTGCGAGCGCGACGCAGCTCCTCGCGAGGGTTCTCATGCGCTCCCTGTTCGCTCATGGTGTCCTGGTCCTGGCCATGCAGTCCGGCTGCGTCGAGTACGAGTACGCGAGGTTCGAGGGCCTGGACATCTTCTACCAGGACCCGGCCTCTGAGGTCGACATCCTCCTGGTGGTCGACAACTCCTGCTCCATGGACCCCTACCAGGAGAAGCTGGGGGAGAACTTCCTGGAATTCATCAGCTTCTTCACGGAAGCGAACGTCGACTACCACATCGGCGTGCTGACCACGTCCGTGGGCACCAACGAGCCCGTCGCGCAGAACGG
>CAZKWG010000204.1:0-11030 GCA_964556105.1 uncultured Enterobacterales bacterium
GGGCCTCGAGGTGCGCTACCCCATGCTGGACCGCGAGCTGGTGGCGATCTGCTCGGCTCTGCCCGGTGAAGCGAAGGTTCATCCTCGCCTGCTGGGCAGCGGGACGAAGTGGCCCCTGCGCCAGGCGATGGCCGGGCGGCTGCCCGACAACCTGATCAACCGCCCCAAGCGCGCCCTGCCCGCGCCGCTGGATCACTGGCTGAGGACCGAGGGCGTGGACTTCCTCCGCGAGCGATCCGAGGGGCTGGTGGCGGAGGCGGACGGCCTGTTCCGGCCGGCGGAGGTCCGGCGCCTCGTCCGCGACCACCTCAGCGGCGCGGGCAACCACGGGCTGAAGCTGTGGACCCTGATCCTCTTCGACGCCTGGCGCCGGACGCTGCTTTGAGGCCGGTCCTGGCGCGCCGAGAGCGCTTGACAGCGCTCTATGTCGGCAATACGGGAGCTTCTCTCACATCTTGAAGGGACATCTCGATGTCGACCGAAGTTCCTCGCATCTCCTCACATGGCGCGCCGGAGGCCCTCGCCTCTCAGGAAGGATCGGAGTCGGACGAGGGTGAGGCCTCGGCCTCGCTGCACCCCGATCTGTGGCGGGCGATGGTCTCAGAGACCCTGGGCATCCGCTGGTACCTCGATCTCGACGCGATGATGGTGATCCGCGCGCCGTACATCGATGGTGTCCCCGGTCACCCCGTCTGTGACGATCCCGAGCGCTACGCTGAGGTCCCGACCCTGCCCACCGACCGGCAGCGCAACCACGCCCGTCGCGTCCTGGGCGAGCAGGTCGGCGCCGATCAGGCCGCCTTCCTCACCTCGGAGGAGCCCTGGCTGCGCCACTTCCACGAGCACGCCTCCCCGGAGCTGCGGCAGGTGCTCTCCGACGCGCGGCGCGCCTGGGTCATCGCCGAGGTGCGGAGCTGGCTGCGCGATCACGAGGTGCCGGAGCACCGTTTCGTGCGCGTCGTGCGCGCCGGCGCGCGTGACCCGCGGGCCTCCCGAGCGCCACGCGGCCGCATGACCTCGCTGCGCGAGGCGATCCACCGCGCGGTGGACCGCATGAGCGAGCGAGAGCTCGAGGCCCTCGCCATCCCCGCCCGCCTGCTCGTAGACGACTGAGCCTGCAGATCGATCCTGGAGGGCCGACCGGAGCCTCAGCCCTTGGGCGAGCCCTCGAGCGGCGTCGGCGGCGGCTCGCTGGGGACCGCCGCCTGATCCTTCTCCAGGAACAGGTAGTGGATGGCGAACATCCCGAGCCCGATCACGATGCCCGCGTCGGCGACGTTGAAGCTCGGCCACTCGTTGGAGCGGAGCGGGCTCTTGATGAGCCAGGCCGAGAGCGTCTCGTGCTCGGTGTAGACGCGCAGGAAGTCCGTGACCGAGCCCTTGTCGATGCGGTCGATCAGGTTCCCGATGGCGCCGCTGAGGATCAGCCCGATGGCCGTGGTCTGAAAGCGGTCATCATCGGGGACCTCGCGCAGCATGTACACCAGCAGGCCCAGCGCCAGCGCGGTGAACACGATGAAGAAGGTGATCTGCCCGGCCATGACGCCGAAGGCCGCGCCCCGGTTCTGGGCGTGGACCAGCGAGAACGAGAGGAAGCTGGTGTCGAAGACCGGGATCTCCTCCACCTGATAGCGGATGTTCTTCACGACCCAGATCTTCGAGGCCTGATCGAGGATCACGAACACCAGCGCGACCAGACCGGCCAGGATGTACTTCTGCTTCACCGTGAACCTCCTCGACCCGCATAGCGTAGCGGGCCCCTCCGCTGCCAGCAATCTCTACGCGGACTCGGCGAGGGCAAGGCGCGCGCCACAGCGTTATAGACTGAATCACCATTCATCCAGGGAGCGGTCATGCAGCGCGAATCCATGCCGGTCGATGTGCTCTTCGTCGGAGGTGGACCGAGCTGTCTGGCTGGCGCCATCCACCTCATGGACCTGATCGCCAGGCACAACGCCTCGGCCTCGGACGATCAGAAGATCCAGGAGCCGATGATCGCGCTCATCGAGAAGGGCTCGGAGATCGGCTCGCACGGCGTCTCCGGCGCGGTGCTCGACACGCGGGCGCTCGAGGAGCTGATCCCCGACTACAAGGATCGCGGCTTCCCCGTGGAGCGCATCGTCGAGCACGAGGAGATGGTCTTCCTCACCGAGACGCGGGCGATGAAGGCGCCGCTGATGCCGCCGCCGCTGATCGATCACGGCCGCCCCATCATCTCCATCGCCCGCTTCCAGAAGTGGCTGGCGGGCATCGCCGAGGAGAAGGGGGTCAACATCTTCCCCGGCTTCGGCGGCTGGGAGCTGCTGTGGGACGGCGACCGCGTGGCGGGCGTGCGCACGGGCGACAAGGGGCTGGACAAGCACGGCCAGCCGACGAGCCGCTTCGAGCCGGGCATGGACCTCGAGGCGAAGGTCACCGTCATCGGCGAGGGCCCGCGCGGCCACCTGACCCGCCAGCTCCTGGAGAAGAAGGGCCTGGACAAGGACTCCGAGCCGCAGGTCTACGAGATCGGCGTCAAAGAGGTGCTGGAGATGCCGCCCGGCTCGGTCAAGCGGGGCGAGGTCGTCCTCACCATGGGCTTCCCGCTCGACTACGAGACCTTTGGCGGCGCCTTCCTCTACAGCCTGGAGGGTGACAAGATCGCCATCGGTCTGCTGGTCGGGCTCGACGCGCAGGACCCGGCGATGGACGCCCACTACCTGCTTCAGAAGCTGAAGAACCACCCCTACATCCGGGAGAAGCTGAAGGGCGGCAAGGTGGTGAAGTACGGCGCCAAGTCCGTGACCACCGGCGGCTGGGCCAGCATCCCGAAGCTCTACACCGACGGCGCGATGATCGTCGGCGACTCGGCCAGCTTCCTGAACCCGCTGCGCATCAAGGGCATCCACCTGTCGATGAAGTCGGGGATGCTCGCGGCGGAGGCGGCGTTTGAGGCGCTCAAGCGCGGCGAGGCCAGCGAGGCGGTGCTCTCCCGCTACAAGACGGCGCTGGACGCGAGCTGGGTGCGCGAGGAGATGGAGCCGGCCAAGAACTTCCACGCCTCCTTCAAGAGCGGGCTCTTCAGCGGGCTGTTCAAGTCCGGTCTGCAGATGCTGTTCGGGCCGGGCGACGAGATCAAACACTTCGAGGCCGACTACACGCGGATGAAGAAGGCCGCGGCCTATCACGGCTCGCGCCCCTTCCCCGCCCGCGACGACCTGAACTACGACGGCACCTACCTGATCGACAAGCTCACGGACGTCTTTCACTCCGGCACGAAGCACGACGAGCACCAGCCGGCCCACCTGCACGTCCTCCAGCCGGACATCTGCGGGACGAAGTGCGCCGAGGAGTACGGCAACCCCTGCGAGCGCTTCTGCCCGGCCCAGGTCTACAACATGGAGACGGACGAGCACACGGGCGCGCGCAAGCTGCGCATCGACTTCTCCAACTGCGTGCACTGCAAGACCTGTGATATCCGCGACCCCTACCAGATCATCCGCTGGGTTCCGCCCGAAGGCGGAGATGGCCCGGAGTACGGGACGCTCTGAGCGCGGCCGGTCTGGGCGGTGGGTCTTGACGTACCCCCGCTCAACAGGCGATAGGATCCACGATGATGCGCCTCGGGTTCATCGCTGGTCTCCTGGTCGGGTGCGGGTCCACCGCGCCCACGGACGCGTCCGCCCCGGACGCGAGCGTCCTGGTCACCACCCTCGCCGCCAGCCGCCCGGAGCCGCTGGTCGAGCTGGTGCTCGATCCGCGCGAGGCCCTGGGCGTCGAGGACGAGTGCCCGCGGGTGGTCGAGGTAGACGAGACGCAGGAGCGCTGGGTCGGCGGCTGCTCGCTCTCGGACGGCACGCGGGTCACCGGTGAGCTGAGCCTCTACGACGGGCCGGAGGGGGCCTGGGTGGCGGCGGACGGCTTCGCGCTGCGCCAGGACGACGAGCTGCTGCTCTACCTGGACGGCGCGGTGGAGCTGTTCGGCGACGGCGACCAGATGACCCTGGACGCGGCGGCCTCGATGTGCGGCGTGGGCCTCTCCTGCGCCGAGGGCATCGCCACGGTAGACCTCTCCTTCTCGCTCTTCCCGCTCGCCACCTGGCCGGTGGACTACGACGCGACGGTGACCGGGGTCGTGGCGCTGGGCGGCACGGCGCCGACGGCGGTGGACGCGACCTGGAGCATCGACGAGGCGATCTGCGCGTCGGAGCCGGTGGACGGCCTGTTCACGCTGGCCCGCGGCGAGCGCCACGCGCTGACGCTGGACGGCCAGGAGGACTGCGACGGCTGCGCGATCTGGACCATCCAGGGCCTGGCCGTCGGTGAGCACTGCGGCCTGAACCTGTAGGAGAGCCGATGCGCGCCGCGCTGCTGGTCGCGATGTTCGGCTGTGATCCGGAGGCAGGCGGCTGGGGCGGCGGCGGCAAGCCGAACACGTCCGGCGACAGCGGGGACATCCGGCTGGACTCGGGCGAGACCGGCGAGACTGGCGACACCGGCGACACCGGCGACACCGGCGACACCGGCGAGCCCCCGGCGCCGGAGGGCACGGGCTACGAGCAGGGGGACGTGGCCTACGATCTCAGCGCCACCGACCAGAACGGCGAGACCTGGACGCTCTACGAGCAGGTGGGCGAGCAGGTCGTGCTGCTGACCGGCCACATGGACTTCGGCGCCACCCAGTCCACGATGAGCGTGCTGAGCGAGCTCTCGTCGGCCTTCCCGCAGGCCGAGATCGTGGCGTTCATCGGTCGGGACGAGCTGAGCATCGCCGCAGACGCGGAGGACGCCGCGGGCTGGGTCGCCGACTACGGCCTGGACGCGGCCCTGGTGGACCCCTTCTACAACACGGTGAACCTCTGGTCGGAGAGCAGCTCGGCCAAGACCTATGTGCTCGGGCCGGACATGGAGATCCGCGTCGCGGTCTACGGCCCCGCCACCTTCGAGCAGCTCGCGGCGGGGCTTTAGGCCCCTGTCCGCTACGACAGCTCCGGCTCCGGCTCCGGCGCCTCACCGGGAGCCTTCAGGGCCGCCACGACGCGCGCCGCCAGGGTTGCGCTGAAGCCTGGGACCTTGGCGATCTCCTCGGCGCTCGCCTTCTTCACCGCGCTGGCGCTCCCGAAGTGGGTGAGCAGGGCGCGGCTGCGGATGGGGCCGAGGCCGGGCAGGCTCTCCAGGCGGCTCTTCAGGTTGCGGCGGTTTCGCACCTTGCGGTGGAAGGCGACCGCGGCGTCGTGCGTCTCGTCGCGCACGGCCTGCAAGAGCAGCAGCGCGGGGTTGTTGTGCTTGAGCACGATGGGGTTCTTCACGTTGGGGAGGACGATCTTGTCCTGGGTCTCCTCGTCGCCGCGCCGGCGCTCGGCCTTGGGCTTGGCGAGGCCGATGATCGGCACCGACAGGCCGAGCTCCTCCATGATCCGCAGCGCGGCGGAGAGCTGGCCCTTGCCGCCGTCCACGACGATGAGGTCCGGAAAGACGCCGTCCTCGATGGCGCGCCGGAAGCGGCGTCCGAGCACCTCGGCCATGGTGGCGAAGTCGTCCGCGCCCTCCACCGTCTTGATCTTGTAGCGCCGCCAGGCGGCGCGGTCGGGACGCCCGTCGGTGAACACGACCATGCTGGCGACCGGATCGGTGCCCTGGATGTTCGAGTTGTCGAAACACTCGATGCGGCGCGGCAGGCGCGGCAGCAGGCAGACGCGCTGCAGCTCCTCGAGGGCCTTCGTGCTGCGATCCGTCTCGGCCTGGTGGCGGAGGAAGGCGTGCTTCGCGTTGCTCAGCGCGAGATCGACCAGCGACCGCTTGTCCCCGCGCTGGGGCGTGCGGAGGGCGACGACGCCGCGCGCGACCCCGCGCCGCTCGGTGATCACCTCGACCAGGGCCAGGGCGTCGGGGATCTCGGCGGGGACCAGCACCTCGGGCGGCAGGAAGGTGCTGTCCTGGTACCAGTGGTTCAGCACGCTGCTGAGCAGGTCGCCGTCGTCCTCCAGCACGCCCTGGAAGGGCAGGGTCACCGCCTCCTGCAGCGCGCCCTGCCGCACGGGCAGGAGGGTGATCGCGCCCGCGTCCCCCTCGCGGTACAGGCCCCAGACGTCGCGATCGGCGCCGCGGGTGTCCACGGCCTGCTGGCGCTCCACGGTGGCCTCGATGGCGCGGAGCAGGTCGCGCAGGCGGGCCGCCTCCTCGAAGTGCTCTGCTTCGGCCGCTGAGAACATCTCACGCTTGAGATTGTCCATCAGCTCGCGATTTTTGCCCTCCAGGAAGAGGGTGCTCTGCGCGATGACCTTGTCATACTGCTCGCGGGTACAGAGGTTCACGCAGGGCGCGACGCAGCGGTGCATCTGGTGGAGCAGGCAGGGGCGCTTGCGGCGGGCCATCTCCTCGTCCGAGCAGGTGCGGAGCGGGAAGCGGCGGCTCAGGAACTCGAGCGTGGCCCGCGCGCGCTGGGCCGAGGTGTAGGGGCCAAAATACTGGGCCTTGCCGTCGGTGACGCCGCGGGTGAGCCGGTAGCGGGGCCAGGGCTCGCGGGTGTCCAGCCGCAGGTGCAGGAAGTTCGTGTCGTCGATGAGCTGGGTGTTGTAGCGGGGCCGGTGCTTCTTGATGAGGTTGTTCTCTAAGAGCAACGCCTCTTTCTCGGTGCGGACGACGATGATCTCCACGTCGTGCGCTGCCCGCACGAGGAAGGGCACCATCACGCGCCCATCGTGCCCCGAGAGGTACTGTTTGACGCGGCTGCGCAGGTTCTTCGCCTTGCCCACGTAGAGCACGCGGCCTCGGGCGTCCTTGAACAGATAGACGCCGGGCTCCTGCGGCATCGACTCGGCGCGGGCTTGAAGATCGGCCATGACCAGTGCTTAACCGACCTGGAGGCGGACCCAATCGACCTCGTCCGTGCTAAGGGCAGCGGATGCTCGCCCTGCTCGTGACGGGCCTCGCGCTCGCCGCCCCCCCCACCGTCGCGCCGCCCCTCCTGCTCGACCAGCGCGTGCAGATCGACGGCCGTCTGGACGAGGAGGCCTGGTCGCAGGCCGCGGTCCTCGACACCTTCACCCGCTGGCGGCCCGTGCCCGGGGGGCCCTCGCCCGGCCGCACCGAGGCGCGGATCTGGTACGACGCGGACCGGCTCTACTTTGGTTTCATCTGCGAGGACCCCGACCCCAGCCGCATCCGCGCCCACGTCATGCCGCGCGAGGACATCAACGCCGACGACCAGATCGGCATCACGCTGGACACCTTCTCCGATCAGCGATCGGCGTTCTCGTTCTGGGTCAACGCGCTCGGCGTGCAGCAGGACTACCGCGAGACGGTGAGCAACGGGCCCAACTTCGCCTGGGACGTGGTCTGGCAGTCCAAGGCGGTGCGGACGGAGCGCGGGTACACGGTCGAGGTGGCGATCCCCTGGAAGAGCCTGTGGTTCCCCGACGCGCCGGAGCAGGCCTGGGGGCTGGTGCTCCAGCGGAAGATCCCCGCGGAAAACGAGTACTACTCCTGGCCGACCCTGGACCACGACAAGCCCTCGGCGCTCATGCAGGCGGGCGCGCTCGTGGGCTTGAAGCCGCCGGGGCGCGCGCTGCGCCTGGAGCTGATGCCGACGCTGACGGCAGGGCGAAGCTGGTCTTCCACTGAGGGTCAGGTGGGACTGACCCCGAACGCGGTGGAGCGCTGGACGGACGTGGTCTCGCCGGGCCTGGACCTGCGCTGGGGACCGAGCCCGGACCTCACGCTGGACGGGACGATCAACCCCGACTTCTCCCAGGTCGAGGCCGACCCCTTCCAGATGGAGCTGAACACGCGCTTCGCCCTCTACCTGGACGAGCAGCGCCCCTTCTTCCTCTCCGGGGTGGACGCCTACCAGGACCCGCGCAGCACGCTGTACACCCGCTCCATCGCCGCGCCGATCGGCGGCCTGAAGCTGACCAGCCGCCAGGGCGACCGCTCGATGGGCCTGCTGGGGGTCTGGGATCGCAGCCCGGAAGGCTCGCTGGTCTACGAGTGCGGCGCGACGATGGGCTGCGAGACCCCGGGCTTCGGCGACGACGAGGTGGCGGGGAAGCACGCGATGAACAGCGTGCTGCGGCTGAAGCAGGACGTGGGCGAGACCTGGCAGGTCGGCGGCCTCTACGCCAGAAAGGACCTCGTAGACCCCACCGACCTCGAGCGCGCCGCCACGAACGACGTCGTCGGGCTGGACACGAACGGCACCTTCTCCGAGCGCCTGGCGATGAGCGCGCAGCTCCGCGGCTCGAGCACGGGCGCGGTGGGCGGCGAGCGGCTGCTCGGGGGCTCGGCCTACGGCGTGCTGCAGCGCAAGGGTCAGTCCGGCTGGGGCGGGATCCTGCTCGAGGTGGAGCACATCTCGCGCGGCTTCCGCGCCGAGACGGACTTTCAGGATCGTACGGGGACGACCGGCTTCGGCAGCTACCAGCGCTACCGCTTCGAGGTGGGCGAGCAGAGCTGGGTGCAGCCGGGGTTTGAGGCCTGGGTGAACGTGGTGGAGGGCTCGGACGTGGGCCCGGAGCGCTGGTTCGGGCTGGTGAGCACGAACCAGATCGGGCCCTCGGTCGAGGTCGCGCTCGGGGGCGGGCGCGGGGCTGAGCTCTACGAGGATCAGCTCTCTCCCTACACCTTCGGCTGGTTCGGCGCCGGGGCCACGCCGTCGCGCTGGCTCGAGCTGGCCGTCGAGGTCGAGGGCGGCGGCACCCTGGACTACAGCACCGGGACGCCCGCGACGCTGTTCGCCCCGGCGGCGGGCGTCCTGGTCAAGCCGCTGCCCGCGGTGCAGGTGGAGGCGGAGCTGCGTCGCCAGGATCTCTGGGCGCGCGAAGGCGGCGAGAAGCTCGGCGCGAGCGACATCGTGCGGGTCGAGGCCAACGGCCAGTTCACCCGAGCGCTGGGCCTGCGCGGGCTGGTGCAGGCGCGCTCGGAGCGCGAGGGCGAGGCGGAGGACGCGGCCCGCGCGCTGCAGCTCTCGGCGCTGCTCTCCTGGCTCCCTTCGCCGGGGACCGCGCTCTGGCTCGGCGTGAGCGAGGAGCGGGCGCTGGAGCCTGGAGGTCTGGAACCGCAGATCGACCGCTCCGTCTTCGCCAAGGCCTCCTGGCTGTTCCGCCCCTGAAGGTGCATCCGCACATGGCCCGCGCGTGCTAAGACACCATGGCCATGTCCGACCCTGAATCCAAGGCGCCACCGTACCGCTGGGAGGTCTTCCGGCACTGGGCGAACCTCGCCCTGCTGGCCGTGGGGGGCGCCGCGGGCGCGCTGCACGACCCGATGTGGTGGGCGTTCACCGCGGTGGCGGCGGGCGGCGTCCTCTGGGTCGTGCCGGACATGCCGCCCATCCGGGCGATGATCGACAAAAAGTACCGCAGCAAGGGCCTGCTTCAAGAGCGCGCCTACTACCTGAACGAGCTGTGGGGCCTGGACGCGCCACCGCCCAAGGGGAGCTGGCTGAAGCGCCTGATCGTGGAGGAGGAGACGCCGGACCCAGACGCCTTCATCCGCGACCGCTCCTCGCTGGCCTGTCGGGACTACCTGGAGATGCGCGAGATCGTGCGCAAGCTCGGCGAGATGCGCGCGGTGCCGGGCACGAAGCTCTCTCAGACGGACCTGGACCGGCTCGAGCTGGTGATCAACGGCTACCTGCGGCTGCTCATCGCCATGCGCCCGCTCTCCGCGGCGCTGCAGCGCCTGGACGTGCCCAAGCTGGAGCGCGAGCTGCGCGATCTGGAGCGTCAGCTCGACGGCGCGGATCCCACCGTCCGACCCGTGCTGGTGGAGCGGATGCGCATCGCCGGCGCTCAGCTCGAGCGCTACCCGCGCCTCGAGGCCACCCTGCAGCTCCTGCGCACCCGCGCCCAGGACATGGCGCATCAGGTCCGCCACATCCACGGCCAGGTGCTGGCCAACCCCGGCCAGGACGTGCACGGCATGTTGGACGAGATGGCCGGGCAGCAGGAGATGATGGGCGATCCGCTCTCGCACCTGGGCGCCGATCAGCTCGTCCGCGACTTCCTGGAAGGTCAGAACAACAAGAAGAGAGACGAGCCCGACGAGCCCAGGAAGGCCGCGCGGGCGTCCCAACGCGAGCGCGCCTGATCTGCAGACCCAGCTCGCGCGTCAACTTTGAATTCGGTTCCTCCAACGGAGACTGTCCCAATGAGGCTCACCCCGCTCGCCAAAGGGCTCATCACCTTCGTGCTGCTCGCCATCATCGGCGGGCTCATCGCCTTCCGCGACAAGCTCGCGCCTGACGCCAAGAACAAGGTGGATTCGAACGTCCCGCCTGTCGCGACGCTGCCCGAGCAGGGCGCGTCCAGCACGCCCGTCATCCCGGCCATCGCGCCGGCCCCGGCGGGCTGCACCGACAAGCCGGAGGTCCGGTTCTACCACTGGGCGTGGAACGCGCAGATGGGCATGATGCTGGCGACGGGCGGCCCCCAGGCCACCGCCGACAGCCTGATGTGCAGGAACGGCGTGAACCTCAAGCTCATCCGCGAGGACAACGTCGATACGATGCAGAGCCTGATGCTCTCGTTCTCCGAGCAGCTCGCCGCGGGCGAGGCGAACCCCGACGAGGGCGCGCACTTCGTCGCCATCATGGGCGACGGCTCGGCGGCCTTCCTGAAGGGCCTCAATGACAACATGCGCAAGCTCGGCGACGACTACATGGCCGTGATCGTCGGCTCGGCTGGCTACAGCCGCGGCGAGGACAAGTTCATGGGCCCCCCGGCCTGGAAGGAGAACCCCCAGGCGGCGCGCGGCGGGCTGGTGGCGGGCTATCTGCGCGACGGCGACTGGAACATCGCGCTGAAGTGGCTGGGCGACAACCAGATCCCCAACAACCCGAACGAGTCGGTCTATGACCCCGACGCGCTGAACTGGGTGAACGCCAGCGACTACATCGACGCCGCCCAGAAGTACGTCACCGGCTTCTGCGTGGACCTGGAGAACAAGAAGAGCGGCACCAAAGAGAAGCGGTGCGTGGACGGCGTGGTGACCTGGACGCCGGGCGACGTGACGGTGGCCCAGGAGAAGGGCGGGCTGGTCTCGATCGTCTC
>CAZKWG010000205.1:0-11027 GCA_964556105.1 uncultured Enterobacterales bacterium
TTCGAAAAAGCTTCCGCACGGGCTTGATGGTCGACCTCGAAGACGTGGACGGCGCGGACGCCGCGCGGCGGCTCTTCCACTGCGAATCCCTCCCCGCCCTGGCCCGGATGCACTTCATGGAGAGGCACGGACCTGTCGCCGAGAGGATCGCCGAGAGTGAACGCTGGATTACCCGCTGCTCGGCTCCGCTGACGTGGAGTTCGTGGGGCAATCTCCTGCAGGACCACCTCGGACGATACGATGAGGCCGAGATCGCCTATCGAAGGGCCATCGAGCTCGACCCCAGATACGCTTACCCATGGAACGGGCTCGGGAATCTCCTGCAATATTGCCTCGCGCGATACGACGAGGCCGAGGCTGCCTATCGGAGGGCCATCGAGTTCGACCCCAGATACGCGCACCCATGGAATGAGCTCGGGAATCTCTTGCAGGACCACCTCAGACGATACGACGAGGCGGAGCTCGCCTATCGAAGGGCCATCGAGCTCGACCCCGGGTACGCGAAGGCCTGGCACAACCTGGGGAGGCTGTTGGAGGAGCACCTGAGCCGACCCCTCGAGTCGATCATGGCGCAGCGTCAGGCGGCGGGGTTGGCGCCCGACGACCTGGACTACCGCAACGATCTGGCCTGGTCGCTCTACACGGCCAGGATCGACCTGCCCGAGGCGGAGGAGCACGGCCGCGCGGCCGTCGCCGGAGCGCCCGCGGATCTGAACTTCGTCCACACGCTCGCCTGCGTCCTGGCGGCGCGCGACCAGTGGACCGAGGCCGCTCTGCTGGCTCGACGCTTCATCTCGGAGGGCGACGAGGCCTTCCTCGCCCGACGCTGGCCCGACGTCCTGCTCTTCTTCCGCGAGGCGGTCCGCTCTGGGCATGCTGCCGACAGCCTCACCCTCCTCGACGAGGCTGGCTTCGGCGAGCGCTGGCGGCCGCTCCGAGAGGCCCTCGCCGCGGTCGCCGCGGGCAGCGCCGACCAGCTCCTCGGCGTGGCTCCAGAGGTGCGGGCCCCCGCCAACGCCATCCTCGACGCGCTCTGGCCGGCGGAGGAGCGCCCCGAGCCCAGGCGCGGGCGGCGCGCATAGACCACGAGGCCGGTTGGCGCGACGCGCATCAGGCTCCTATAGAGCGCCCATGCCCTCCCGCGTCGTCCATCAGACCGATGGGGTCGCCTGGCTGGCCGCGCGGGCGCTCCCGCCCGACCACGCCGTCGTGACCTCGCTCCCCGACCTGTCCGAGCTCTCGCCGCTCGGGCTCGACGACTGGCGCCGCTGGTTCATGTCCACCGCCGCGCTGATCTGTCGGCAGATCGCGCCGGAGAGCGTCGCGGTCTTCTACCAGACGGACATCAAGCACGCGGGGCTGTGGATCGACAAGGCCTACCTGGTCTCCCGCGGGGCGGAGGAGGCCGGCGCCGGCCTGCTCTGGCACAAGCTGGTCTGCCGCGCGCCGCCCGGCAGCACCACCTTCGGCCGACCGGCCTACGCGCACCTGCTGGCCTTCAGCCGCGGCCTGCGCCTGGCCCCCGGTCAGTCCTCGCCCGACGTGCTGCCCGGGACCGGCGAGCTGCCCTGGCCGCGGGCCATGGGCGTGGACGTCTGCGAGGCGGTCGCCACCTTCCTGTTGAAGCACACCGGCGCGAGGACGGTGGTGGACCCCTTCTGCGGCGTGGGCACGATGCTGGCCGTCGCGAACCGGCGCGGCCTGGACGCGATCGGCGTCGAGCTGTCGCGGAAGCGGGCGGAGCGGGCGCAGGCGCTGACCCTCCCCTGAAGCGCGCGCGGCCCGAGGCCGGGCCCTCAGCTCCGCCGCCTGACCTTGTAGGTGAGGAGCGGCCTCAGCACGGCGATCACCCGCGCCACGCCGGCGACGACGAGGTCCGAGACGACCCGATCGACGTCCTTGTACGCCTGCGGCGCCTCCTCGTAGAGCAGGTCCTTGTCCTCGCAGACCACCGGGTTGCCGAGCGGGCTGCGCTGAAGCTGCTCGACGCTGAAGCGCTGGCGCAGACGGTCGCGCGCGTCCGTGCGCCCCCACTTGCGCCCCGCGCCGTGGGCGAGCGACCAGCCGGCGCTCTCGATGTCGCCCTGGGGCACGACGAGGTAGGACATCGCCCCGCGCGAGCCGGGGATGACGACGGGCCCACGATCGGCGGGCGCGGCGCCCTTGCGGTGCAGCCAGCAGGTGCAGCCCCCCCACACCTGAGGCGTGACGCTGTTGTGGCAGACGTCGAGCACAGGGACACCCTCGGCGCCCACGGCGTCGAGGAAGCGGGCGGCGACGAGGCGGCGGTTGCTGCGGCCCCAGCGGACGGCGTGGTCATGGCGCGCCAGGTAGGTGTCGGCCTCCGGGCTGCCGATGACCAGGCCGTCGGCGCCGCGGACCTCCGTGTGCGCGCGCAGCACCCGCTCGCCGAAGCCGCGCGAGCCGGAGTGGACCAGGACCAGCGCGCGCTCTGGATCGATAGCTAGTTTATCTAGCTCGACGCGATCCTCCACCCGCTCCACCGCCTGCAGCTCGGCGAAGTGGTTGCCGCCGCCCACGGTGCCCAGGCTCTCCTCGAAGCCGCTGGGCGCGACCTCATCGTCCGCCAGCCAGCGCGCGACGTCTCCCTCCCAGGGGCCCTCCATGCCGGAGATGCGCTCGGCGAGGCGCTCGACCTTCAGCTTCTTCACCTTCGTGTCGGTCTGCCACAGCCCCATGCCGCAGCCGATGTCGCCGCCCACGAGGTGGGGGTAGATCACGCCGTCCGAGAGGAAGGCGGCGCCGATGGGGTGACCCTTGCCCGGGTGGAGGTCGGGCATGCCCACGGCGCGGCGCATGCCGGGCAGCTCGGCCGCCTTGTGGAGCTGGCGCACGGCCTCGCCCTCGATCCAGGACTCGGGGGACGCGATGATGTGGACCTCGCTCGGCGCGCTCATGTCCTGACCCTCCTGGCGACCGGCGCGCCCGCTCACGCGGGTTTCACACGAACGCCACGCGGTTCGGATAAGCTCCTTGCGTGACGGCAGCTACGCCCGCGCGGCACACCTTCGTGCTCTCCGACCTGCACATCTCCGATGTGGAGGTCGCGGATCCGCGCCGACCCCTGTGGCGGCGGTACAAACACGCGGGCTCGCACGCCGACCCCCGCCTGCTGGCGCTCCTCACGCACATCCGCGGGCTGGCGGCGGGCGAGCCGTCCGAGCTCATCTTGAACGGAGACGTCTTCGACTTCGACTCCATCCTCTCGCGGCCGGCGGTGGCGGGCGGCTGGCGCACGTCCTGGCTGGAGCGCGCCCGCGGGCTGGCGCCCGAGGAGGCGAAGAGCTGCTGGAAGCTGCATCGGATCCTGGAGCACCACCGCGAGCTCATCGACGCGCTGCGCGCCTGGGTGCAGGACGGCCACACGCTGATCTTCGTGATCGGCAACCATGACCTCGAGCTGCACTGGCCCTCGGCCCAGCGCATCCTGCTGGACGCCATCGGCGGGCCCACGCCGGACGCCGTGCGCGTCTGCGCCTGGTTCGTGCGTTGTGGCGACACGCTGGTCACCCACGGAAACCAGCTCGACGACTACTGCGTCTGCCAGGACCCGCTCCACCCCTATGTCGAGGTCCGCGGCGTGCCGCGGGTGCGCTCCCCCTTCGGGAACCTGGCTGGAAAGCTGATCCTGAACGGGATGGGCCTGTTCAATCCGCACGTCGACGACAGCTTCATCAAGCCGCCGATGGAGTACCTTCGTTTCTTTTTCCAACACATCGCGCGCACCCAACCCTTTGTGCTGTGGAGCTGGCTCTGGGCGGCGACCGCCACCCTGGTGCTGACCCTGGACGAGGGCTTCCGGCCGGCGATCCGCGACCCGCGCACCCTCGCCGCGCGCGAGGAGCGGGAGGCGGACAAGGCGCGGGTGAGCACCGGCGTGCTGCGCGCCTTGCAGGCGGCGAGCGTCCACTCCGCCGTGTTCAGCCCGTGGAAGCTGGCGCGCGAGCTGTGGCTGGACCGGCTGCTGCTCCTCCTGCTCGTCGCCTTCCTGGTGATCGAGGTGGGCAGCACGCTGCACCTGCTGGGCGGGCCGGCGGGCATCGGCGCGCAGATCGCCCTGGCGCTGCTGCTGCCGCCCTTCCTGCTCTACGCCTGGTCGGTGCGCTCGAACGTGGCCGAGGCGGACGCCGAGCTGCGGGCGGGGGCGGTGCAGCTCGCCATGCTCTGCGGGGCGCGCCGGGTGATCATGGGCCACACCCACGTCCTGCGACGGGACGTCATCCAAGGGATCGAGTACCTGAACACCGGCCACTGGGCGCCCGCCTGGCGCGACCTGGAGTGCACGGTCCCGGTCGGGCTGAACGGCTTCGCCTGGCTGCAGACGCGCGAGGACGGGAGCTCCAACGCCGAGCTGCGCGTCTTCGAGGGAGGCAGCTCCACCCCCGTGACCGAGCGGCCGCCGCCGCGACCCGTCCGCGCGCGACCGGCCTGGGTGGAGCGCCTGCGCGGGGCCACCACCCGCCAGCCAGGATCGGTTAAGCTGACGCCGTGAGCCGCTTCTTCCGCGCGAACCTCACCCGAGGGCGCTGATGCTCATCCACTGGTTCCCCGGCCACATGGCCACGGCTCACCGCGAGATCCGGGAGCGGCTCTCCGCCGTGGACCTGATCATCGAGGTGCTCGACGCGCGCATCCCGAGGAGCAGCTCAAACCCGCTCATCGCCGAGCTGCGGGGTTCGAAGCCCAGCATTCAGATCCTCAACAAGCGCGATCTGGCCGATCCGGAGATCACGGAGGCCTGGCTGAGCCACCTGCGCGCGCAGCCGGGGCTCACCGCCATCGCCCACCAGACGGGGCAGCGGGGCTTCCCCGCGGCGCTCACCAGCCTGGCCCGCGGCCTCGTCCCGCCCGGCCGCGCCCGCCCCCTGACGGCGATGATCATCGGGATCCCCAACGTGGGCAAGTCCACGCTGCTCAACGGGCTGGCGGGGCGCGCCATCGCCAAGGCCGGGGCGAAGCCCGCCGTCACCCAGATGCAGCAGCGCGTGGCCGTCGGCAGCAGCCTCGTCCTCTACGACACCCCGGGCTTTCTCTGGCACAAGCTCTCGCCCGCGCAGGGCCTGCGCCTGGCCGTCACCGGCGCCATCTCCGAGCGCGTCCTGGAGATCGAGGAGATCGCCGCCGCCGCCGCGCAGCTCCTGGAGACGCGCCACCCGGGCGCCCTGGCCAGGGCCTATGGGCTCCAGACCCTGCCCGAGGGCGACGCCGCGCGGCTCGAGGCGATCGGCCAGAGCCGCGGCTACCTGCTCCGCGGCGGCGTGGTGGACCTGAAGCGCGCCGCCGAGCGCCTGCTGCAGGACCTCCGCGCTGGGACGCTGGGGCCGATCAGCCTGGAGGCGCCGGGCGAGGAGGAGGAGGCTCAGGGCGGCCAAGGGGAGTAGACCGCCTCGCATGCGGGTCCGGTGATCGTGGGGGCGCATGTGTGAAATCGTACACCTCACGGGGGGGCTCCGAGTCGGCGAGCGGCACGGATCGATCCGCGGGACCCGCGCAAGAGGCACCTTCGTAAGGTTGGATTTTGGGGTAACGGGCGCCCCGAATCGTGGTCTGCTGACGATCGGGGGATTGACGGCGCGGCCGCCCGCGGGCCAGAGTGAGCGCTCCTCATCGCTCCTATCCCCCCGATCTGAACGAAGGACAGATGAACATGTCGACGACGGATTCTACGGATCTCACTGGATACGATATCGTCATGGCGATCACACAGGAGGCTTTGAACGCCGCCCTCTCTTATTCGGCCATCTGGGCGCTGCCGATCAACTACAACCTGTCTTTGAACCCGATCCCGCCCAATGAGCCGCTCGATCCGAGCACGCCCCAGAGCCAGTGCGCCGGTCTGTACAACACGTACATGGCGCCGCCCTCCCTCAGCCTCACGCTGCCGAACGGCGCGACGAACACCAACCAGGTGGCGATCACGCTCACGTTCAACAGCGGCACGCTGCAGTACTTCAGCTCATCGTCGAGCGGCGCGAAGTCCTTGGACGTCTCGGGCTGGACGATCTCCTTCCTCGTCGACATCGCCCTCGCCGACGTGCCGGGCAACGCCGACACCTCGGGCTATCCGGACGCCGTGCGTGAGGCGCTCAGCAACCCCTCCCTGTCCGTCAAGCAGCTCTTCCTGAACCTGATCGAGATCGACTGGACGGACGCAAAGTTCCTCGACGGCGATCAGCAGCCGGTGACCGATCTCCAGATCACGGGCACCTTGCAGCAGTCCCTGGAGGGCTACTTCCGCAGCCTCGACGCGGCGGTGTCGCAGGCGGTCCTGAGCTGGGTGCAGGCCGCGCCGGGCAGCGGCCAGTCGCCGTCGACGACGCCGGCCGGCGCGATCCCTGGGCTCGTGCCCACTCTGTACGAGTTCACCGTCTCGCCCTACTCGCCCTCCGGCGAATACGACGGTCTCGGGACGGTGAACTTCCTGATGATGACCCAGAACCGGCCCTCGCCGCTGAGCTCCAACAAGTCGGCGGGCATCTTCAGCAGCAACTGGGTGGCCGCGCCGAACACCAGCCAGTCGGCAGGTACGTTCTGCCTGCGCAAGGGGCTCTTCGACGACGCTTACGTTGTCAACAGTCTGCTCCCCGCCATCGCCAAGGTGATCGGGGTCTCGGTCCCCATCCTGGTCGGGGACATCGGCAGCAACGCCTGGAACTTCAGCAGCACCCTCTCGCTCTACACGGACGAGAACGGCGGCGAGGGCAGGAAGATCATCGACAACCCCGACGAGGACTACTACGCGACCATCATAGAGAGCGCCAACTGCACCGTGACGCTCAGCCCCAGCACCAATCCGCCCTGCTTCAACGTGTCCGGCTTCTACACCGGCGTCCTGAACATCACCGGGGACGCGCTCCTCGTCAAAGACAAATACACGGTGACCTGCTCGCAGTCCTGGTCCTTCAAGATCCAACTCAATGCCGGGCCGAACGGCACGATCTTGGCCGAACCGGTGACGGGCGACGACGGCAAGGTCGCCATCGCCTACGGCACGTACTCCCAGGACATCGAGGGCGACAACTGGCTCGGCGACATCTCCGCGGCCATCAGCAGCCTCCTCACCAGCTACAACGACACCTTCGAGGCGGACTTCTCCGCGCAGGCCCAGAGCCTCATGACGGCCGACTACAGCGGGATCTCGGCCGGGATCGAGGACGCCTTGAGCTCGCTCTCCGCCTGCATCGTCTTTCCGGGCGGCCGGAACTTCGCCTACAAGACACTCTCCTTCTCGGCGGGCGGCGAGGAGAACCTGCTGAGCAGCGTCACGCTCAAAGAGTAGCGCATCCCCGGGCCCCCCTTCATTTACACCCACGATTTTCCATGCGTACGGAGAGATCGTCATGATCACCCCGCCGTCCCAGGTCAGCGCCGTCGTCACCACCCAGTCCGACATGATGTCGAATTACTCCGCGAGCTCGCCCGTCTCGTGCACGAAGCCCATCGCCGCCATCCACGACGTGAACGGCGATCCGGCGATCCTCTCGATCGGCACCGACGGTGAGCTCTTCCTCATCCACCGCGATCCCGCGTCGGCCACCGGCTGGTCCCAGCAGGATCTGACCACCGGACTCGCGTCTGGCGTCAGCGTGCTGACCGTCGGCGCCACCCAGATCCCGAGCGGACAGTTCTGCATCGTCATCGCCGTGTCGGCGTCACCGGGGCAGACGAGCACGCCAGTGTACCTCACGGGCTGGCTCGGAAATGACCTCGCCAGCACCGATTGGAGCACGTTCGCCACGAGCGGCTGGGCGCTGCGCGCGCCGGTGGTGCCGGTGGACCCGAACAACCTCGGCGCGGGGACGACGCCCGTCGACGGCGCGACCGTCGAGCGCATCCTGGTGGGCGCAACGAACAGCGCCTCGAAGCCGCCGCTGATCGTCGTGTCCGCCACGCAGCAGTCCTATGATCTGCACTGGTTCGTCAACGGCGACGCCAACGACAGCTCGTGGTCGTGGTCGGTCTACGCGATGCCCGAGGACGCCGACCAGATCCTCGACATGTGCGTCGGCTACATGTCGCAGGGGCTGGGCACCTATGTGCTCTACACCCTCGGCGCCGACACCGAGCTCATCTTCACGACGGCCAACCTCCCTGGCAGCGGCCAGACCCTCCCCTACACGCACTTCCTCACGGCGCCCGCCGGGTCGCGCTGCCTCGCGGCGCTCCCCGATCCTGCCGCCCACTACACCAACCTCTACGTCGGAGGCGACGGCGTCTGGTACTTCGATCACAGCACGCAGCCGCTGAAGACGCCGCCCGGCGGCAAGAGCGTGCCGATCGTCGCGTCCGGGGCGCTCTCCAACGTGCAGCAGATGGCGCTGGCGCAGGACGCGAAGAACGTGTCCTTGTGGGTGCTCGACCGCGCGACGCAGAACCTCTCGTACACCACGGGCCCGCAGAACTCCGACCAGGACAGCGTGTGGACGGCGCCGCTCGTCCTGCAGGCGCATGTGGCGCACATCGCGGCGCTGCGGCAGCCCGACCTCCAGGCGAACCAGATCGTCACCGCGCTGACGGACAACACGCTCGCCTACCAGTGGCAGGACCCGACCACCACCCTGTGGCGCAGCACCAGCGTGCCGCTCACGGATCTGGTCGACGATCCCATCCAACAGTTCCCATCGTACACGAGCCACATCCACGTCGCCGACGCGCAGGGCGTCTCGCTCGCGGGCGTGCCGGTCGACGTCACGTCGTCGCAGTGGACCTACGTGACCATCAACGGCTTCGCCTACGCGCTCGGCCCGAGCGCGCCGGCGACGGTGAAGACCGACGTGATGGGCAACATCACGATCATCTCCCAGACCTCCGGCGTCGCCACGCCCGTCTATCAGGTCAGCCGCGCTGAGGGCCCGCTGGTGGTCAACCCCGCGACCAACGCGATCGCAAAGCTCGGCCAGATACAGACCGGCGCCGACCTGGACGTCACGCTGCCGGACGGCAGCCAGCTCCTCCCCGAGGGCACAACGCAAGGCGCGGCCGATCTCGGCGCGCTCTGCATCAAGAACCTCACCGCATACATGAGCACCCTGCCGGCCGACGGCGCGCCCGTGTCCGACGACGGCGGCGACGCGCCCGATCAGACCTGGGGCGGCACCATCGAGAGCGGACAGATGACGCCCTACACAGGCTCGCCGACGGAGATGCTCGCCGTCCTGCCGCGCGAGCTGCAGCTCGCCATGACCGGCACGACCGAGCTCGGCGTGGTCAGCGCCATCGCCGGCATCACGGGTGACGTGCTCAAGTTCATCCACACGGCGATCAAGGACGTCCAGGCGCTGATGTTCTCTGTCGTCAAGGGCATGCTGAAGCTCGCGATCAAGATCGCGGGCCAGTGGATCTGGATCGCGCTGCGCGCCATCGGCGACGTGCTGGAGGCGATCAACTGGGTGCTCGGGCTCCTCGGGATCACCCTCCAGGAGATCCTCCAGTGGCTCGGCTTCAACTTTGGCTGGAGCGAGGTGCTCAAGACCGCCGCGGTCTTCAACAACCTCACGGAGCAGACCCTCGAGATGTTCTCGGCGACGGCCGCGGACGTCCAGAAGCTGCTCGACGCCGGCTTCAAGGCGCTGCTCACGAAGATCGACAGCCTCGGGAGCAACCCGCTGCTGCCGGGCAAGGTGGCCTCGATCAATGTGGTCGACACGGCGCGGAGCGCCCAGGCCTCCTCTTCCGAGGGGCAGGCGGGCACCAGCTTCTTCACCAACAGCGCCGGCGGCAACTTCATCTACTACCAGATCCTGCACGGGGGCATCCTGAACGGACCCGTCACCGGCGCCGGCTCGGGGCCGACGACGATCCGCGACTACCTCGAGAATGTCGTCCTCCCCGCGCTCGGCGAGGTGAGCGAGGAGGTCGGCAAAGCCGTCCAGACCCTCCTCACCAAGTTCAAGCAGGGCACGCTGACCGTCGGCGAGGTGATCGCGCTCGTGACGAAGACGCTGGTCGAGGTCACCACGGAGGTGCTGCAGGTCATCGTCGACGGGCTGTTCACGCTGATCGAGACCCTGGTCGGCCTGATGAAGTCGATTCTCTTCACGCCGATCGACATCCCGTTCCTGACCGCGCTCTACAAGCTCCTCACGGGCTTCGACAGCATGACGGTGGCCGGCGGGTTCACCCTGCTCGCGGCGATCCCCAGCACGATCCTGTACCGAATCGTGGTCGGCGTGGCGCCCTTCGCCACCACGACCTACGGCCTCGACACCGCCACCTGGCAGCAGCTCTTCCGCTTCGCGGATCCGAAGACGGGCGCGCCCACGCTGATGCTGGTCGCCGGCACGAGCCACGGCGACTTCGGCGACGGCACGTTGACGTACAGTCAGATTGGCGGCGCGATCAGCCTCGTCTGTAGCATTGTCTCGGAGATCTGCACCATCGTCGAGGTCGGCAGCGAAGGGGAGCTCAAGTTCGTCTCCGTGATCAGCATGATCGTGTCGGCCATCAACATCGCGTCGACGTTCCCCTTCGACGCCAACCTGGGCCAGGAGATGCTCGGCCTCCTCCCTTGGGGCCTGATGTTCGTCGACGCGTTCTTCCAGCTCTGCATGTTCGGGGTGGACGAGCCCGAAGACGGCGGCAAGCGGCCGGGCTTCAAGCCCAGTTCCGGTCCCCTCCTAGGGCGGACGCTCGCGCCGGTCGAGGAGGTCGTCAAGGGCGGGTACGAGGTGGTGATGGGCGTCATCACGCTGGTCTGCGACGTGCTCAGCGTCGTCGCCGAGATGATCGAGGATGAGAGCGAGGATTTCTCGAACGACTTCTGGAAGTTCCTTCAGAACATCTGCGTGGCGGCGGTGACGATCGCCAACGGTGTGGCCGCCGTGTTTGGGGACGAGAACCCCGAGTTCTCGGGGCCCGCGCTATTCACCGGGGTGGTTGCGGAGTTCCTCAACGTCACTGACGGTGCCGTGCGTTGCATCAACGCGATGGAGGACGGCGTCCTGTACCAGCCCAGCTGACGCGCTGGTGTGTGGGTTCGCCGCCCGTCGAGCGCCGGCCGCCAGCGC
>CAZKWG010000206.1:0-11010 GCA_964556105.1 uncultured Enterobacterales bacterium
CCTGCTGCAGCTCGATCTGCCCCTCGTCGAGGCCTGCCACGCCCGCGGACTGGAGGTGGCGGTCGAGACCAACGGCACCCGCGAGCCGCCCGAGGGCCTGGACTGGATCTGCGTCAGCCCGAAGGCGGGCACCGACTGGGTCCTGCGGAGGGGCCACGAGCTCAAGCTGGTCTATCCGCAGCCCGAGCTGCTGCCGGACGCGCTCGGGGAGCACAGCTTCACCCACCTCTTCTTGCAGCCGATGGACGGCCCGCGCCGCGCCGAGCACACCGCCGCCGCCGCCGCCTGGTGTCTGGCCCACCCGCGCTGGCGCCTCTCGCTCCAGACGCACAAGCTGATCGGGCTCCCCTGAAGGGCCGGTTAGTCTCGCTGCAGGGGGAGGCAGGAGCATGGGGGACCCGGACCTGGAGCGTCGGCTGGACGACGCCATCCTCGAGGCGCTCCAGCCGAGATCGCTGCGCGAGCGGCTGTCCTGGCGCTTCTCTCCCGGCCTGTCGGCGATTCAGGTGCTCGACCGGCTGCCTGCGGCGCTGTGCGGCGCGCTGGAGCGCTCGGCGAGCAACCCGGTCGTGGCGCGGCGTGAGTCCGTGGACGCCGTGGCGACGCGCCTGCGCGCGCTGGTCTTGCAGGGGCGCCTGCAGCGCGCGAAGGCGCAGATCGCCACCGATGTGCGCGTGAAGGGGATCCGCCTCATCGAGGTGGACGTGTTCTCGCTGCGTTGAGCGATCCTGGAGGCAAAAAAAAGCCCTGCCGGGTGACCGGGCAGGGCTGAGGTGGTTCTGGAGAGGACTCTCCAGGCCCAGACTCTCTTGACTCAGGCGGGCAGAACCTGCTGGGTAGCAGGGGCAGCGGCGCCGGAGTCCGTGCCCTCCTTGTCCTTGCAACCGGACAGGGCGAGAAGGGCGAGGGTCGAAGCCAGAACCATCAGAGTACGGAACGTCATGTGTATGCTCCTCCAGTCGGGGTTGAAGCCCGACCGATATAGCATAGCGCGGCGCAGGAAAGCTCGCATTGACGAGACGAAAATCGCGCTCAGCTGAGAATTCGTGGATGTTCCTGACACCCGGTCCAACGTTCCACAGGATGTTTCACAACATCCCTGTGCTCAGGCCGGCGCGATCACCAGCTTCCAGATCAGCCAGAGGATCCCCAGCAGGAGGAGGCCGGATCCGGCGCCCACGCCCATGCCCAGGATGAGGAAGCGTTGCCAGGACGGGACGCCGCGGGGCTTCGGCTGGCCCGCCGCCGGGGCGGTGGTCTTCGCCGGGGCCTTCGACGCGGGGGCGGCAGCTGGCTTTGGCGCCGGCGCCGACGCGGGACCTGGGGCGCTCGGGGGGGCCGCGCTCGCTCCGGACTCGGCGCCAGGGGCGCGCGGCGCACGCTTCCGAGAGCGGCGGGCGCCGGTGAGCTCCTCGCGCACCTGCTCGAGGTGTCCGAACTCGCGGAAGGCCACCGGAATGGGCTGCTCCTGCTGGGGCTGGAGCAGGGTGGCCTCGTCGTCGGGCTGCACCGAGGGCAGGGCGGCGTGGGCGATGGCCAGCTCGGCCGCCATCTCCTCGGCCGTCTGGAAGCGCTCCTCGGGCTGGAAGCGGGTCGAGCGGCGGATGACGTCGACCAGGTTCTTCGGGAGGCCGGCCATCGGGTCGCGCGCGAGGTTGGGCTTGAGCAGCTCGAGCCCCTCCTTGCCGGTCAGGATGGTGAAGAGCGTCGCGCCCGCCGCGTAGATGTCGGTGCGGATGTCCACGTTGCCCGAGTCGTAGCGCTGCTCCGGCGCCATGTACGCCCAGGTGCCCATGACGGCGCCGGGGATGGTCAGCGCCTGGTCGAAGTGCATGGCGCGCGCCAGCCCGAAGTCGGTGACCTTGGGCACGGAGAGCGGCCCGATGAGGATGTTGTGCGGCTTGACGTCGCGGTGGATGATGCCCTGCGCGTGCGCGTGGTGCAGGGCGAGCAGGGTGCGCTGCATGAGCGAGGCGGCGAGGCGCGGGCGCACGGGGCCCTCGCGATCGACCTTCTCCATCAGGGTCTCGCCGCGGACCTTCTCCATGACGATGTAGAAGCGCTCCCCGTCCAGCCCGTAGTCGTAGACCTCGACGATGTTCGGGTGGTGCAGGCGCGCCATGGTGGCGGCCTCGCGCTCGAAGCGGGCGCGCGCGTCGCGGTGCAGCGCAAACGCGGGCGAGAGGATCTTGACCGCGCACTCGATCTTCTTCTGCTCGTCGAAGGCGTCGTACACGGTCGCCGTGCTGCCCTCACCGAGCTCGCTGCGCAGCACATAGCGGCCCTCGCAGAGCGGTCGCGACAGGTTCGGGTCGGCGGTAGGGGGCATGGGGCGCCATCATCATATCCGACACGGACAAGATGTTCAGCCGGGATACCTCTACGATGGTCTATCCAACGGGCCAGGCGACGGGGTGACAGGGCACGTACCCCAGCACATCGCGTGCGCGCGCGCCGTCCAGCACCCCGGAATAGTGGAAGCGGCGGCGGTTCATCCCGTAGCGGAAGTCGTGGCCGGTAAGGCGCGATCTCCAGCGATACAGGGGGGTCAACCAGGACCCGGGGACGGGGATCCCCAGGCGCCCCCACTTCTGGATCGCGGCCGACAGGGGGAGGGTGTCTGCGCCAGGCACGTTCATGACCCCCAGCGCGTCGGAGTGAATGGCGCGCGAGAGGGCGATGGCCGCGTCCTCGATGGTGAGCACGTTGACCATCGGGTCGTAGCCGGCGGGGCGGAAGCAGACGGGGCTGCTCAGGTAGTCGAAGAGCTGGCTGCCGGTCCCAGGGGCCAGCACCTCCGCCATGCGCAGCACGACGATCTGCAGGCGCGAGAGCCCGATGCGCGTGCAGGAGGTCAGATCGGCCTCCACCCGGTCGCGCACCCACTGGGGCGCGTTGCCCTGAAAGTTGAGCGGGTGGTCCTCGCCGATGAGGACGGGCAGATCGCGCTGGCGCTGGTAGACCTCGGCGGCCGAGCGGACGATCAGGCGGCGGATGGTCGGGTGCCGCTCGCCGAGCTCGATCAGGCTGCGCACGCTCTCGACGTTGAACGCGTAGACGCTCTCCCCTTCCTCGGCGGCGGAGGCCGACATGGCCGTGTGCACGACGACGTCGATGGCGTGCTCGCGCGCCGGGCCGAAGAGCAGCTCGTGCACCTGCCGGCTCTTGCGCAGGTCCACGCGGATCAGGGTCAGGCGGTCGCTGGCGTGCAGCGGCAGGGTCGCAGGATCGCGGCCGCTGACGCCGATGACGTGGCTCACGCGGCTGTCGTCGAGGAGGATGCGCACGAGGCGCTCCCCGATGGGCTCGCCCACGCCGGTCACCAGCACGCTGCGCGGAGGTCGTTGGCTCACGCGAACACCCCCTTGCGGGCGCGAAGCCCCTGCTCCAGCAGCGCGGCGACGGCCGCCTGAACCCGGCGCGCCGCCTCGCGGACGATCGCCGGATCGTCCGCCTGATCCGGCGTGTAATCCTGGTCGAAGCGCAGCGGCGCGCCGTAGTGGATGTGGTAGCGCACCGGCAGCGGAAAGGGGACGGCGGGGATGGGCACGCCAGGGATCCCGAAGGGTCTCCCCAGGGCCTTGATCAGGAGGAGCTGCGGCATCTGCTCCTCGGCGCCCACCACGCCCACCGGCACCACGGGGGTGGCGTTGCGGATGGCCAGCTCGGCGTGACCCATTCGGAACTCGAGGAGCTTGTAGCGGTCCTTCCACGGCTTGAGGATGCCCGGCGTCCCCTCCGGGAAGATCATGATCATCTCGCCCTGGGAGAGCAGGGTGCGGACGTTGCCGCGCGAGCCCCCCACCACGCCGCAGCGGGCGAAGAGGGTGCCAATCCAGGGGAGGGAGGGGACAAAATGGTCCGCCACCGGCCGCACCACCCGCGGCGGGTTGGTGTGGCGCAGCATGTCCATCCAGATCATCATCCCGTCCAGGGGGATGCTGCCGGAGTGGTTCGAGGCGACGATGGCGGGGCCGCTCTCGGGGATGTTCTCGGCGCCGTAGGACAGCACCCGGAAGTAGCGGTCGTAGAGCGGGCCCGCGAGCGAGGCGCCCAGCCCGACGAAGGACGCATGCATCCCGAAGGCATCGTAGCCGTGGCCTGCGTCATGGAAGTGGATGGCCTCCAGGCGCTCGAGCTCCGCTGGGCCGAGCGCCGACGCGGCCAGGGCGCGGGCGACGAAGGGTGGGATCGGCATCTGGGGAGCGTAACCGGGTCGTACGAAGGTGCGACGCGCTCAGCTTTGGATCTCCCGCTTCACCGCCTCGAGCTTGACCCGAAGCTCGTGCGGCAGCGCCGCGATCTGAAGCGCCCGGTTGACGGTCTCCAACGCCAGATCGTCCCGTCCCTGATCCCGGTAGAGCTGCGTGAGGCGCAGCGCGGCCTCGCCGGCCACGCGGGGGTCGGGATCGCGCATCAGCACCGTGAGCTGCTTGATGGCCGTGTCCGTGTCGCCGCGCGCCAGGGAGCTGTCCACCGCCTCGGCGCGCTCGTCGCTCGCGCTCGTCTCGGCCGCCGCGGGGGCGGGGGCGCTCGTCGCCTTCGGCTTCGACGTCGCCGTGCTGCGCGTCACCGCCTTGCTGGACTCGTCCCGGCGCGAGACCACGACGGGCGCCTCCTCCGCCTCCGCGGGGGCGCGCCAGTCATCGGCGTCCTCCTCCGTGACCGTGGCGCTCCGGCCTGCGGCGCCCTGCGTCGTCGCGCCCGCGGTCGCCGCGCCCTGGACCTGCGCCGCGCTCAGCTCGGAGATCGCCTCCGCCTCGGGCGCTACGGAGGGCGGCGGCGGCGCGGCGGACGCGTCCTTGGCGCCCTTCGCCTCCTCTCCTGCGCTCGCCTGGCCGACGTAGCCCAGCTCGCGGAGCGGCGCCGCCGGGAGAGCCTCCGGCAGCGGAGCGCCATCCCCCGTGTTCGACCGCTCCTCTTTGGCTGGCGCCCCCCCTTCGGGAGGGGCGGTGGTCGCCGGGAGGCTGGGGTCGGCGGCCGCTCTCGCCGCGGCGGGCATGTCGGCGGGCGGGATCTCGGCCATCGGCACGTCCAGCGTGGGCGCTGGGGCGCGGGTCGGCTGCGGAAAGCCGCGCGGCGCCTGCTCGGCGGCCGGCATCACGACCAGCAGGGCCATGGCCGCCATCAAGAGCGCGCCCATGCCCGGCAGGAACCAGCTCGGGAGGCGCCGCGGGCTCGGCACGTTGTTGGCGATCACGACCGCCTCGGGCAGCTCGCCCAGGCTCGCCGGCAAGGTGTGCTCTGGGTGGCCCGCGGCGCGCTCGACGAGCGGTCCCGCGGAGAGGTCGGCCAGCACATCGTCGATGCTCACGCGCGGCGGGGGCGCGAGGTCGGGACGGAGCGCGAAGACCGCCTCCAGGGCGTCATCGTCGGCGTCCTCGGGGATCTCCTCCTCGTCCAGCCAGGCGGCCAGGCGCGCGCCCTCGCCCCGGTCTTGCAGGCCCCCCGCCGCGGCCAGCGGCCCGGCCGTGACCTCCGCCAGGATGTCGTCGATGCTCACCCGCGGCGGCGGCGCGAGATCGGGGCGAAGCGCGAGCACGGCCTCGAGGACGTCGTTCCCGACGTCTCCAGGCAGCGCCTCGCCGCGGCTGTCCAGCCAGCGGGCGAGGGACTCGGCTTCGCGTTGCTCGTTCACGGGGGGTAGACCTCTTTGAAGGCTTTGCAGGCGCGGTGGAGGATGACGTCGAAGTTGCCCATGGTCACGTTCAGGCGGCGGGCGCACTCTTCGCGGTCCAGGTCGTCCAGCAGGCGAAGGCGCAGGGCCTCCGCGTAGCGGGCGTTCATGCGAGAGAGCGAGATCTCGATCTGGCCACGAAGCTCGCGGCCATCCGCCGGCTGATCCGGCTCCGGCGGGGCGTCGGCCATGAACCGTTCGGGTTCGGCGATGTCCTCCAGGTGTTGGGCGCGCTGGCGGGCGCGGTGGACGTCGATGGCGCGGTTGATGGCGATCCGCCGCAGCCAGAAGAAGATGCTTCGATCTTGAGGTTGATACTGAGCGATCCGCTCGAGCGCGAGCCTGAACGTGTCCTTGAGCACGTCCTCCGCCAGCTCCCGCACCGGGAGGCGGGGGAGGATGACCTGGCGGTAGAGGCGGTCGGAGAACCACTGAAAGAGCTGCGCCGCGGCGCTGCGGTCCCCGTCCTGGAGGCGCGCGACGATGGCGCGCTCCAGTCTGGGGTCCGGAAGAGTCGGGTCCGGGACGTACACCGGGCGTCTCCCTGGCCGCCCGTCGGGACAACGGGCGAGCTCTGCATCATCTTACATGGGCGGGAGCGAGGAGCGAGGAGAGGCGGCGATCTCGGGCGGGGGAGCCAGCATCGTGCCGCGCCCGAGGATCCAGCCGGGGTCCAGGGCGGCCTTCAGGGCGTGGAAGCGCGCGAGGACCTGGGGCCCGACCATGTCGGCCAGGAGCTGGCGTTTGATCTTCCCGATTCCGTGCTCGGCCGAGACCGTGCCGCCCAGGGCCACGGCGCGGAGGGCCAGCTCGCGGTAGAGGCGCTTCGCCTCCGCCAGCTCGCCCGGGTCCCGGGGCAGCAGGTTCAGGTGCAGGTGGTTGTCGCCGATGTGGCCGAAGAGCACGTTCGGCAGCGGCACCTCGGCGTAGGCGCGCATCATCTCCGGCAGGGCGGCGTCGGGCACGGCGAAGTCGGTGCCGATCTTCGGCATCCCGTTGCGCACGACCTGCTCGTTGACCCCGGCCGGGACCGCGTGCCGCACCGCATGCAGGCGCTGCCGGCCCTGTTCATCCTCGGCGACGATGGTGTGGTCTACCAGCGCGCCGCCCTCCGCGAGCGCGTCCCACCAGGCCTCCAGCGGAGGCTCGCCCTCGTGCTCCACCTCGATGAAGAGGGCGCCCTGGGCGTCTGCGGGGATGTCTGGCACGCGGCTGCGCACGAGATCCAGGCAGGCGCGGTCGAAATACTCCAGCGCGCGGGGGTCGAGCGCGCCGGGCTCCGACGGGACCCCAGGGCGACGGGCGCCGTCGCGCGCGCGCGTCACGAAGGCGAGCAGCGTGGGCGTGTCGGGGAAGAAGGCGAAGAGCGAGACCACGCCCACGGGCAGGGGCGCGAGCCGCAGGCGGGCGCGGGTGATCACGCCCAGCGTGCCCTCCTGGCCGATCATCAGATCCAGCAGGTTGTTCGCCGGCTCATAGCCTGCGGCGGTCTTGATGGAGGGCGGGCTCCACGAGACGCGCGGCCAGCTCGCCGGGATGGGCGTGTCGCGATCGGCCCAGAGGATCTCTCCCGTGGGGAGCACGATCTCCAGTGCGCTCACCCAGGGGCGGGTGGGGCCGTAGCGGAAGCTGCGGGCGCCGCTGGCGTTGCAGGCGATGGCGGCGCCCACCGTGCACTCGTTCCGGCTGGTGGGGTCGGGCGGAAACAGGCTTCCCGAGGCCTCTATCTCGCGTTGAAGCGCGCCGAGGATCACGCCGCCATCCACGTCGTCCAGCCCGTGAACCCGGTCCAGGCGCTCCATGGAGAGCAGGATGCCGCCGTCGGGCACCGGCCCGGCGGTGGTGGAGGTGCGCTGCGCGCAGACGGTCAGCGGCACGCCGCGCGCCTGACAGCTGCGCATGATCTCCGCGACCTCCGCCGTGGAGCGAGGACGCACGAGCGCATCGGCGCGGCCGCGCGTGTTCGACGCGTCGGTGAGATAGCCTTCCAGGACGGCCGGGTCGGTGATCAGGTCCACGGCCAAGATGTAGCCCCTCCACAGGGGCAGGTCCAGGGCCCGCGCGGGGCAGAGGAGCGGCAGTTGAACACGGACGTGGAGCGTTTGAGCAAGGAGTTCTTCGATCTTACCCTGTTCAACCTGGGCGGGACGCCGGTGACGGTCGCGACCGTGATCGTGCTGTTGATCGTGCTCCTGCTGACCTGGTGGTTCTCGGTGATCGCCGAGCGCGCCTTCCGCGCCGCGATGCGCCGCCGCGGGGTGCGCGACGAGGGCAGCATCAAGGCCGTGGGGCGGCTGGTCCACTACCTGGTGCTGGTGGTGGGCTTCGCGATCGCCTTCGACACGGCGGGCTTCAGCCTCAGCGCCCTCTTCGCGACGGGCGCCGTCTTCGCCGTCGGCATCGGACTGGCCTTCCAGAACCTCGCGCAGAACTTCGTCTCGGGCATCTTCCTGCTCCTCGAGCAGTCGATCACGCCGGGCGATGTGCTGGAGGTGGAGGGGCGCGTGGTCCGGGTCATCGAGATGCGCATGCGCACCACGGTCGCGCGCACCCGCGACGAAGAGGACCTGATCATCCCCAACAGCACCCTCGTTCAGAACACCGTCAAGAACTTCTCTCTCAAGGACTCGGTCTACCGGATCCGCGTCAAGGTCGGCGTGAGCTACGACGCCGACATGGCGAAGGTGCGCGAGGTGTTGGAGCGGGTCGGGGCCGAGCTGGACTGGCGAATCCGGGACCGCACGCCCATGATCGAGCTGTGGGAGTTCGCCGATTCGGCCGTGATCTGGAGCCTCTCGGTGTGGACCGAGGACCCGTGGCGCTCGACGCAGCTCCGCTGTCAGCTCAACGAGCTGATCTGGGCGGCCTTCTCCGAGGCGGGCCTGAGGTTTCCTTTTCCCCAGATCGACGTCCACCTGCGCCCGGGATCGACGGAAGAGCTCACGCCTCGTCGATGATCAGCCGGCCCAGGTTCTCTTCGCGGAAGAGGCGGGCGACCTTGTCATCCTGGCTGCCGAAGAGGAAGCGCGTGATGAAAGGCCGCTCGGCGCGGGAGATGAGGATCACATCGTAGTGTTTGGCTTCGGCCTTCTCGACCAGAGCCTCCTCGAACTCTCCGCGGACCTCCTCCATCGCCAGCGGGATGGCCAGCGCCTCCGCCTGCCCTTGAATCTCCGAGACGCGGCGCAGGGCGGTGCGATGGTGCTCGTCCCCGAGGATGCTCATGACCTCTTTCTGGAAGGAGAGGCCCAGGAAGCCCTCGTTGCCCACCATTCGCGAGACCCGGTCGAGCTCCTCCTCCTCGATCACGTAGAGGACGTCGATCTTTACGTGATCGTCAGAGGCCTTGAAGCGTCGGGCCTCCTCCAAGGCGTGCTCGACGAGGTGCCGGCTGTACCGACTCGTCGAGAGGGCCAGAAGAATTTCACGCTGACTCATGGAGAGCCGGTCCGCCTGATCAGCGGGAGGATCGACGCGAGGTCGCCGACTGTCAACAGGAATCGACTGGCGCCGACGATGAACAGGTGCCCCCCTCGAGCCGACGAAGAAGAATGCCGCATGACAACATAGCGGAAGGCGAGCATCGCCGCCACGGGGATTCAACGTGGGGTCGGGGCGGAGACTTTCAGCGCCCGATAGCCACTCGACGCGCGCGGCCGCTTCAGGCACAGTGGAGGACGCGCAGGGCCCGGGGAGTACCCGGCATTCAATGGGTCAACCCATAGATTGATTCACGCCTGGGAGGGGGGCTGAGATGGTCGACGATCCACGTCAGCGTCTGCGCGGGCACTTCGCCGACGTGCTCAGCCAGCAGCTCGCCGAGCTGGACCTGCTGGCGCAGGACGCGGTGCGCGACGGGGACGTGGCGGATGCTCTGGTCTTCGAGCTGGAGCGGATGCGCGGGACGGCGGTGAGCCTCGCGGTCAACGAGGTGGCGCAGGCCGCGGCCTCGGCCATCGCCGAGGTGCGCGCCGGGCGCGCCGTCGAGGCGGTAGCCCGCTTCTCCGCCGCCTGTCGCGGGATCGAAGAGAGCTCACCGGGCGTCTTCCATCCGGTCGTGCTGATCGGCGTGACCCTGCCGAACGCGAACGCCTACGCTTGGATGGTCCGCTCGGTGCCCGACGTAGACGCGGCCCTGAACCGCCAGGGTGGGGCGGCGGCCTATGTGGTGCGCGTCGATCTGGCGCCCGCGCTCTCCGCGCGGCTGCGGCGGCTCGCGTCGCCTGCGCCGTTCTACGTCGTCGGCCCGCGGCACGACTTTCAAGGTCGGCTGGGCGCGGCGCGGCTCGGCGCGGCGGGCGTGCTCTCCGAGCCCGTGGACATCGGGGCCCTGGTCTCGCGCGTGCGGCTCACGGACGACGTGGTGGAGTGGCTCGCCTCGCGCGTGCTGATCATCCACCCCGATCGCGCCACGGCGGAGACGCTGCGCTCGACGCTGTCGGGGCCGGACATGCTGGTGCAGCGCATCGTGGACGGGGCGCACGTCCTGGTGGCGCTGGACACCTTCTGGCCGGACCTCATCGTGCTCGCGCCCGAGACCGGCAGCGTCAAAGGGCGCGACGTCATCGCCGTGGTTCGCGGCCACCCGCAGTTCGCCGACACGCCGATGCTCCTGCTGGTGCGGCCCGAGGACGCCGACAAGCGGGAGGTGCTGGCCGCCGCCGACGAGCTGCTCCACACCTCGCTGCTCGAGCCCTCGCTCATCCGGGCGCGGGTGCGCTCCTGGGCGCAGCGGGTGCGCGGGACGCGCGCGGCGCAGGAGGTGGACCTCGCGACAGGGGTTCGCAGCCGCGGAGCGCTGCTGCGGGCGATGGAGCGCGAGCTGGGGCTGGCCCGGCGGGCGGGATCGCCGCTCGCCCTGGCCCTGCTGGATCTGGACGGGCTGGCCAACGTCAACGCCTCATATGGCACGCCCGCGGGGGATCAGGTCCTGCGCGCGCTGGCGGAGCGGGTCGCCGCGGCGGTGCGGCAGACGGACCTCGTGGGGCGTCTGGGGGTGGACAGCTTCGCCTTGCTCATGCCCGACTGCCTGGCCGATGACGCGGCGAAGCGGGTGGCGGAGGTGCGCACCCGCTTCGCCGACTGGGCGCGGTCGCAGGGGCTGGCGGACGTGGGCTTCTCCGCCGGGATCGCGGACACGCGGGCGGGGCACCACGACATGCTGGCGCGCGCGCACAACGCGCTGCTGGAGGCGCGGCAGGCCGGCGGCGGCCGGAGCTCCGTCACGGCGTGAGCAGCGGGCCACGCGAGCTCCGTCAGCGGCGCGCCTTCGCGCGGGTCTGGGACGCGCTCGCGCGGGCGCCGGCGACCCTCCCGCTCGATCCGGGCGTGCG
>CAZKWG010000207.1:0-10952 GCA_964556105.1 uncultured Enterobacterales bacterium
CCAGTGTTCGCGTCCATGAACCTCGAGCGTAGCGAGATCCACGCCCGCACAGCGGCGTCTTCTTCCGCGTAGCCGCTGACCGGGTAGATCACCGCGCCGACGCGGATGCGCTCAACAGGCCCGACCTCGATTTTTTGCGGCGGACGGCCTCGCCAGCCAGATCACGGCGTCCCCGCCTCCGCGTAGATCGCGCCGACCGCCGCGGCGTCCGCGCTGCCCACGGACTTGTCCAGGCTGTACGTGATCACGCCCTGCGTCACGCCCTCCTCCCAGGCCTGAAGCGAGATCTCCACCCCCTCGGCGATGTACTCCACGGTCGGCGCGGTGGGGTGCCAGCTCGTCGGGGCGGCGTAGATCATGGGGATGAGCTCCATGTCCGTCCAGCCCTCCACCTCGCCGAGGGCGTAGTTGAAGTCCTCGCTGCTGGTCTCCCAGGTCCATGCGCCGCAGGTGGGGGCGCTGAGGTCCGGAAAGTCGACCTGCACGCCGAAGTTGTAGACGGCGACGTCGTCCTCCAGACCGACGCTGACCGCGCCGCCCGAGAGCGTGAGCGTGGTGAGGCCGTCCTCCTCCTCGCCGGCCACGTCCTCCTCGAAGAGCACCTCGCCGTCCTCGCGGACGCGCACGATGTGGTAGCCGGCGGTCTCTCCCGAGTAGTCGTCCTGGTAGTCGAAGCGGAGCTCGCCGGGCTCGCAGGTGGCGGTGAAGCGCCCATACGCGCCGGCCACGCTGGGGAAATTCCAGGGCCAGGTGATCTGCATCGCGTCCTCGCGCCCGTCCCGCAGCGCGGCGATCGCGTCGATCTCCGCGCGCAGGTCGGCGTGCGAGTCCAGGTCCATGGAGGGGAAGACCAGCCCGTCGATGCAGGTGCGGTCGTCCGCCGACGCCATGTTGTTCATCACCCAGGGGTAGTAGGTCACCGCGTAGAACTTCAAGTCAGGGGCGTAGCTGTGCGCCGCGGACATCATCTCGCAGAGGTAGGGGCCGGTGAACAGGTCGGTGTCGCTGAAGAAGTCGTCCATCACGAGGGCCGTGACGGAGGGGTGCGCGGCGGCGAGCTGTCCGACGGCGCTGGCCCAGGCCACGTAGTCCTGGTCGAAGGGCGGGTAGGCCGTGGAGAGCTCAGAGGGCGGCACCAGGTAGACCCAGGTGGTGAGGCCCGCGGGCTCGGCCAGCGCGAGGTACTCCTCGAGGTCGCCCCAGTCGGACGGCGAGTGCCAGATGAGGAAGGCGTAGGTGTTGGCGTTCAACGCCAGCAGGCTGTCCACCAGGGTCGGGCTGTCGACATGAAGATAGCCGTCCTCGCGGGCGGTGGCCTCGCGCGGCTCGGAGGCGTAGTCCGCCAGGATCGGCGGCGCAGGCGGAGCATCGCCCCCCGTGTCCCCCGTCTCGGCGCCGGTCTCGGCGGGCGCCTTGTCGGACGTGTTCTCACAGGCGAGCAGGACGAGCAGGACGAGCATGGGCACCCCGGGGTCGAGGATAACATCCGCCCCGCTCAGAACGCCCCGATGTTCGCGTCCATGAACGCCGTGCGCAGCGAGATCCAGGCGCGCACGGCGGCGTCCTCTTCCTCGTAGCTGCTCACCGGGTAGAAGATCCCGCCGTAGTTGATGGTCTCGATGGGCCAGACCTCGAAATTGCGGTCGATGGCCTCGCCGAGGACGGCCTGGGCGGCGTCGATGCGCGCGAAGATGGCCTCGTCCGCCAGCTCACCGGCGCGCAGCTCCTCCCAGCGGGCGACGAGGCGCCGCTGGAACTCCGGGCTCTTCGCCATCACGGTGACCCACTCGGGGCGGTACTTGATCCACAGCTCGGGGTCGCCATAGTCGTAATAGTCGGGGAACTGGCCGAAGGTCATGTCCAGATCCCAGGGGACGAAGTGGATTTTTCCGCCCTTGTCCTTCCAGATGTGCATGGACGTGTACCAGCAGTCCTCGTTCTTGTACAGCTCCTCCAGGATGACGATGTCTACCAGGCTGTCCATGTCCACGTAGGCGAAGACGCCGGTGTCCTCGTCGTAGGGGTCGGCGCTGCGGACGGCGGCCTCCATCGCCGTGAGGAAGTCCGTGATGCCCTGGGCAGAGCTCTCCGAGATGGTGTCCTCGTTCGGATAGATGAGCTTCCAGCAGCCATAGGTCGTGGTGTTGGTGTAGAAGCAGCCCTCGTCGTTCTGCTTCATCACGAAGCTGCCGCCCGTCCCGTCGTCCTCTTCGAGCTCGATGCGCGAGCCGTCGCGCTTGATGCGCTCGGTGAGCGCGTAGGCGCCGACGTACTCCCCGTCCAGGGTCAGCTCGCAGAGCGCAGACTGGGGAGCGTAACGTTCGTCGCCGCCGAAGGTCTGGAAGAGGTCGAAGCCCACCCGGTTCCGCACCAGCAGCCGGTCGTAGTACAGGCCGTTCAGCACCCAGTCGCTGTCCGAGCCCATGCCGAGCAGGTCCACCTCGGCGTCCTCGCCCGCCTCGTCGTGCAGCTCGACGCCGTAGCCGGTCTTGGGCACGGAGTAGCTGGAGCGCCCGCGCCGCCAGGCCACCGCCGCGCCGTCGTACCAGACGGTGCCCTCGCCGTCGGTCACGGACAACGTGCAGCTCGTCTTGTCCTCGGAGAGCACGGGGTGCTCGCAGCTCAGGGCGAGCTGGCAGAGGGCGTCGAGGGGCTCGAAGCTGGGGATCACGCCGCCGGGGAGGGACGTGTCGAGCGGGAGGGCGCGCCCGGGGTCGCCCGTCTCTGCGCCGCTCTCCGCGCCCGTCTCTGCGCCGCTCTCCGCGCCCGTCTCGGCGCCCTCGTCGAGGACGCCCGTGTCTGCGGTCGCCGGCCCTCCCGTCTCGGGGAGCGGCTTCGTCGGGGCGCAGGCGAGGAGGAGCGAGGCCAGGAGCGAGGATCTCATGGCCTCAGAATAGCACAGGTCTGCCCTCAGCCCGCCTGCTCGTGGTGGCAGACGGCCTCGAGGTTGTAGCCGTCCGGGTCGATGACGAAGGCGCCATAATAGCCCGGGTGATACTGCGGGCGCGGCCCCGGCCCGCCGTTGTCCTTGCCGCCGGCGGCGATGGCGGCGGCGTAGAAGGCGTCGACCGCGGCGTGGGTCTGCGACGCGATGGCGACGTGGAAGGGGGTGAGCGGTCCCTGCGCCAGCCAGAGGTCGGGCTTGCCGTTGACGCCCATGCCGACCGCGCCGGGGAAGCGCATGATCACGGCGTAGCCGAGCGGGGCGAGGGCGGCCTCGTAGAAGGCGGCGCTCCGGTTCAGGTCGCTGACGTGCAGGGTGATGTGGTCGATCATGGGGCCTCCCTTGGGTTGGGTTGGGTTGGGTTGGGGATGGAGCTTGTCTTGGATGGCTCGCAGGTCAGTCTGCGCTCAGCGCCGCCACCACCCGCGGCACGCTGACCGCGTAGCGGCGCTGCAGGCCGCGGTGGGTGCCTTTGAACTCCTCGTGGTGGTGCGCGATGTCCAGCTCCCGCAGGCGCGCGACGAGGCGACGGGCGCCGAGGTGCAGGCCGTGCTCGTCGCGGGTGCCGGCGTCCAGCCAGAGCAGGCGCAGGGCGCGCAGGGCCGCGGCCTGGGCGGGGTCGGAGACGGCGTGGACGGGATCGTGGGCGGACCAGGATTGGAAGACGCCAAGGTCGATTGTCCCGCTCACCGGGTCGAAGGGCAGGCGGGCGGGGATGGGCCTGGCGCCGGGCTCGGGGCTGTAGGCGCAGCTCATGGCGATCACGTTGATGGCGGCGAAGGCGTCGCCGTTCGGGTCCGGGTCGGCCCAGAAGCGCGCCAGGAAGCTCTCCAGCCCGCCCGCCGCCTGGACGCCGTAGACCGCGCGCGGCAGATCGCCCAGGTAGCAGTGGTCGAAGCCCATGTCGCCGGCGTGGCTGGCGATGGCCTGGAAGGCGCCGGGGAAGCGCATCGCCAGGTGCAGGGCGCCGAAGCCGCCGGAGCTGTGGCCGACCGCGCCCCAGGCGCCCGAGCAGCGGTAGCGGCCCTCGACGAAGGCGCGCAGCTCACGGGCGACGTAGGTGCCGTAGGCGCCGATCCCGGGCGAGTCCATGAACTGGGTGCCGCCCACCGAGCTCATGCAGTCGGGCATGACGCCGATGAAGGGCGGGCAGCCCTCCTCGATCAGCCGGTCCAGCACGCTGGGCAGCGACGGGTCCATCATCCGGCGCGCCAGGAACATCTCGCCAGCCGCGGAGAAGCCCGTGAGGAACATCACGGCCGGGTAGCGCTGGTCGCTGTGCTCGTAGCCGGGCGGCAGGTAGACGAGCAGGTCGCGCTCGGCCGGGTCGGACCAGGGGTTGTCGCGCAGGACCTGGCTGGCATGCCACTGGGTCTGGACGCTGCCGCGCAGGTAGGGGGGCAGGTTCGGGAAGGGCTGAGGCATCTGGCCGCTTATCCCGCGGGCGCCTCAGGCGCCGAGGCGCAGGCGCTCCACCGCGCGCAGCCGGGCCTCCTCCACCTGCGCGCGCACGTCACCCAGGCTCAGGAAGCTGGCGCCGGAGCGCGGGGTGCGGATCAGCGGGATGGCCGAGAGATCCTCGGTTGGATCGACGCCCTTGCTGCGGTCCACCAGGTGGGCCAGCACCGCGCGCTCGCCGCGCCAGGCGCGCCAGGGGCCGAACATCAGGCGGTCGGCGAAGCCCCCGTCGGCGAAGGTCTCGTCGCCCACCCGGACGGGGCGGAAGACGTGGGGGATGGCGCAGGAGGCGGCCACTGCCGGGGCCAGCGGGCCCGCGGTCAGGAGGCGGGCGCGGCGCTGACCGTCGACGACGCCGACGGCGAAGGGGCGAGGAAGATCCTCGATGTTCTGAGGAAGGTGCTGGGAGAGCCAGGCCACCAGCGGGTCCAGCCGGAACAGGCCCTGCCAGGGCGCGAGGTGCAGGGACATCAGCGAGAGCGGCCGGCGCGCAGCGACCTGATCGGCGATCTCCTCGGCCCTCATCCCCGCCGCCCAGAGCGCGCCCACCAGGGCCCCGCTCGAGGTGCCGACGACGGCGTCGATCTCCAGCCCCTCCTGTTCGATGGCCTGGAGCACGCCCGCGTGCCGGGCGAAGGCGAGAAAGCCACTGGAGAGGAGGAGATCGGTGGGCATGGGGCTGTGTAGCCTGAAGCGCTCAGCGCGTCCCGTCCGTCCGAAGCGCCCCCATCACCCCAACACCGCCCCCACCGGCTCCCCCTCCGGCTCGAGGCCCATCAACGCCAGCAGGGTCGCGCCCAGGTGCTCTGACCCCATCAAGGTGCCGTGCTCGGTGATCTCCCCGCTGCTCAGATCCACGGGCAGGCCCAGCAGATCGTCGTCGTAGCCGCCCAGCGCCTGGCCACCGCGCACGCCGGCGCCGATGAACATAGCCGATGTAAACGTCCAGTGATCTTTGCCCCCCAGGGCGTTCAGGCGAGGGCTGCGGCCCATCTCCGAGACGACGACCACCGTGACCTCGTCGGAGAGCCGGCCGCCGGCGCTGCCCGTGCGACCGTCCAGATCCTCCAAGATGGTGATCAGATCGTCGAACAACACCTCGTAGTTGTAGAGCTGCTGGTCTGCTCCGGCATGCGAGTCCCACCCTACGTTGTACTGCCCGCGGTGCGCGACGATGGCGGCCCTGGCGTAGCCCTGCTCCAGGCAGTCCAGCGCGGGCCCCAGCAGCGTGGGGACGGGCGTGATGTCGGTGAGCTCGACGCTGAGGTCGAGGTCGAGGGCGCGGATCAGCGCGAGCTGCTCGCCGGACTGCAGCAGATCGGCGGCGACGCGGGCCTGGCGACCGACCCCGGCGCTGGCGGCGTACCGCTCGGCGCGGCGTGCGAGGTAGGCCTGAACGGCCTCGGCGCTCGCCTCCCGGAGCTGGGGCGTGGGCGGCTCGGTGAGGTTGAGCGCGCTCCCGTCCAGCAGGCCGGAGAGCTGGCCGGTCTCGCCGACGCGGATGACGGCGCTGGTGTAGGCGGCGCTGTAGGAGGGGCCGGAGACGACGATGTGGGGCAGCAGGTAGCCGCTCGACAGGCCGGCGATCTGGCTCGGCCAGTCATCGGCCTCAGCCGTGCTCTTCCCGGTCATCAGCAGGCGGCGGCAGCGCTCGTGGGTGACGCTGCGCACCTCGAAGCCGTGTAGGAGGCAGGCGCGGTCGGCGTAGCGGGCGAAGAAGCGGCCTACCGACGGCGTGTCCGGGCTCTCGACGTACGGGATCCCGCCCGCCTCTGCGGGCTCGCCCGTGGGGTTCGAGTCCACGCCCGCGCTGTCGTACATCGGCGCCAGCGCCCAGGTGGGGTCCCAGCCGCCGCTGACGAAGAGGATGAGCAGCTTGCGGTCCACGGCCGCGGGCGCGGCGAGGAGCCGGCGCGGCAGGATCAGGCCGGAGGCGGAGAGCTGCAGGATCTGGCGGCGGGTGAGAATGGGGCCTCCTCAGTAGGTGAGAAACTCAGGATCCTGCAGCATCGCGCCGAGGGTGGCGATCCACGCCTCCCGCGCGCCGGCCGCCGCGTAGACGGCGCTCCACAGGGCCGCGGTCTCCTCCCGCCAGGTCGCGTCGGCGCGCCGGCCATGCAGGCGCCAGCGCAGGGCGTCGAGCTCGGCGTCGAAGGCGGCGTCCCCGGGCAGGGCGTCGATGGTGGCCGAGGTGAAGATCCGGTATTCGAAGGCCTCGTTCTCCAGGCCGGCGGCCAGGGTGGTGGCGGCGGCCTCGGCGGCGCGCTGGGCGGTGAGCGTCCAGGTGACCGAGGGCGTCCGCTGGCGGCTCGTGACGCTGGAGCCGTCCACGCCGCCGCCCAGCACGCGGTAGCCGTAGGTGTCGTTGTCCAGCATGTCCCAGCCCTCGTAGGTCCACGAGAAGCCGGCGAGATCGGCGTAGACCGAGCGCAGCAGCGTGGCGTCCATCAGCCGCGTCGTGTTCTCCGCCTCCTCCTGCGCCGCGCTGGCCCCGGCCAGGGCGCCCGCCTGGTAGACCGGGGTGTCGGTGATGCGGCTCAGCAGGGGCTTCAGCGAGCCGTCCGTCTCCGCCCAGCCGAGGCGCAGGGCCTCGACGCGGTCGTAGTCGTCTACGTCCAGCTCGCGGCCCCAGAGCAGGCTGGCGAAGGTCTCGACGGCGCAGCGCTGAAAGCGGGGATCCTGGGCGATCTGCTGGCCGAGCTCGGCGAGGCCGCTGGTGGGCGCGCCAAAGTAGGTGGGCGGGGTCTCGAGCAGCGTGCGGCCGAGCTGCTCGCGCTCGGGGTGGTAGCGCTCCATCTCCGTGGCGCTGTACTCGTTGGCCACCCAGAAGCCGAAGAGGGCGGAGGCGAGCGGATCAATGGCCGAGTGGCAGCCCACGCAGTAGGGGTTGGCGCGCAGCGCGGACTCGATGCCCTCCTCGTCCACCAGGCTGACCTGGCCGTCGAAGGAGACGGGGCGCGAGAGGTAGTCCTCGCAGAGCAGCAGGCGGGCGATGGCGGCGGCGCGGCCGCGGTTGTAGTTGGAGACGGTGGTGTAGTAGCGCCACCACAGCCCGTTCGTGGCGAGCACGCCGGCCGCCGGGCGCCCGTCGGTGTAGCGCGCCACCTCCCAGCCCTCGCCGTCGTCCGGGTAGTCCACCGGCCAGAGCGCGCCCATCATCGCGTTCGCGACCGTGTAGTCGGCCGTGACGATCTCCGTCCAGGGGCGGTCGCTGGCGGCGACGTGCGCCATCAGCCGCAGCGGCTCCTCGCCGATCATCCGCTCCCAGGCGTACTCCTGCGTGGCGTCGTCGGAGATGGCCGGGTACTCGACGTAGGTGATGAGTAGCTCGTCCACGCGGGTGTGCCAGCGCTCGGCGAGGAGCAGGACCATCCGCTCCTCAAACGCGTCGCTGGCCAGGATCTCGTCGCGCAGGGCGGAGAGCGCCGCCTCGCCGCCGGCCTCGGCGCGGTCGAGCTCGTCCGTCGTCGGGAGCGTGCCGCGCAGGTCCAGGCTCATGCGGCGGAGCAGGCGAGGGGCGTCCAGGGGGACGAGCGCCTCGTCCGGGCTCGGGGGCTCGGGAGGCGGGTCGGCGCAGGAGAGCAGCAGGGCGAGGATCACTCCACCCTCCCCGTCAGATCCTCGGCCGCCGCCGCCAGATCCACGCAGATCTCGCCCAGGGCTTCGTCACCATAGGAGAGGGCGCCGCAGCCGTCGCAGCTCTGGTCGAGGTCCAGGGTGAACCAGCCGCCGGCCGGGTCGCGGACCCAGAGGGTGCCCGTCGCGCAGCCCGCCTCGAGCCGGATCGCCTCAAAGTAGGCGTAGCTCGCCCCCGATCCGTAGGAGCCCTCCAGCGTGAGCCCGGCCGCGTCGCGCTCCACCCACAGCGCGAGCCCGGGGACGGCGGCGATCCATGGCGTCTCCGAGCCCTCGTAGCCCCAGGTGCCGGTGAGCGCGATGGACCAGCCGGTCTCGTCCTCGACCCGCTCCAGCTCGCCGCTGCAGGAGAATTCCTGGCCCTGGTCGTCGATGATCGTGCAGTCGCCCAGCAGCCAGAAGCCGTCGTCGGCCGGCTCGTAGGTGGACACGCCGGCGTAGAGCCAGCCCTGATCGGAGGTGCAGCCGTCGAAGGCGCCCACCATGCTGTAGTCGTCGTGGAAGGGGCAGCGGGGGTCGGCGCCCGCGAACATGGCCAGATAGGTCTGGAGCAGGCTGTCGGGGTCAGGGAGCCCAATCGAGAGCAGACTGTCCACCTGCGCTTCTACCTCCGCGGCGCTCCAGGTGGCGTCGGGGAGCGTGGTGGCGGGCGCGCCCGTCTCCGCGGCGGGACCGGAACAGGCGATCAGGGCTCGCAGCAGGGGCGACACGCGCAGGATTCTACACCTCTGGACCGCGCGCGCCGCCGTCGTGTTAACCCTCCGGCCCTTCCAGACACCCAAGGAGCCACATCATGGAGATTCAAGGCAAGAGCTTCCTCGTCACCGGCGGCGCCAGCGGTATGGGCCGCGCCTTCGTCCAGGGTCTGGCGGCGCTGGGCGCCGACGTCGTCTTCTGCGACCTGAACGAGGCGACCGTGGCGCAGACCGAGGCCGAGCTGGCCGGGCTGCCCGGTCGCGTCAAGGGCCTCAAAGCCGACGTGTCCAAGGAAGAGGACGTGGTCGCGCTGGTCAAGGACGCCGCCGCCGCCTTCGGGCGTCTGGACGGCCTCGTCAACAACGCCGGCATCTTCCGCGACGGCCTGCTGGTCAAGCCGGACAAGGAGACGGGCCTGGTCAAGCGTATGACCCTGGCGCAGTGGAACCAGGTCATCGCCGTAGACCTCACCGGCCCCTTCCTCTGCACCCGCGAGTTCGCCGCCCACTGCATCGAGACGAAGACGAAGCCGGCGGTGGTGATCAACATCTCCTCCGTCTCGCGGCACGGCAACGCGGGCCAGTCCAATTACTCAGCCGCCAAGGCGGGTCTGGTCGCCGACACCAAGCTGTGGGCCGTCGAGCTGGCCCGCTACGGCGTGCGCGTCGGCGCCATCGCCCCCGGCTTCATCGAGACCCCCATCCTCACGGGGATGCGCCCCGAGGTGCTGGAGAAGATGCTGGAGGCCGTGCCCATGCGCCGCGTCGGCAAGGCCGAGGAGATCTTCCAGGCGGTGAAGTTCATCATCGAGTGCGACTACTTCACCGGCCGCTGCGTGGACGTGGACGGCGGGCTGAGCATGTAGCCCCTACCTCCCCGCACAGTCCCTGAGCCAGCCCTTCGCCGCCTCCGCCCGCGGGCCATCGCCTCCAGCCAGGACCGCGTAGGAGGTGGCGGCCCTCTCGCAGTCCTTCAGCCTGGCCCTCAACAAGGTCGCGCGCAGCCAGTGGGCCTCCGAGGTGCCGGGGGCGGCGGGCCAGCGGGCCAGCCAGGCGTCGAGCTCGGCGACGACCTGGGCGGCCGGCAGGGTCTCGGCCTGCTGGTTCAGGCGGAGCAGGGCGGCCTCGCTGGCCAGGGGGGAGGCGGGCCAGGCGGCCTCGAAGGCGGCGAGCTCCCGCCAGAGGGCCTCGCCGGTCTCGCCCGAGGCGGCGCGGGCGGCGAGCGCGGCGTAGGTTCGGGCGGCCTCAGCGGAGCTCGGGGCGTTGGTCCAGCGCTCGCCGGCGCCGAGCTCCCAGGTGCCGCGCGGGTCCTGCACGCGCACCCGGCCGCGGCTGACCTCGACGCTGACGCGCTCGCCGGCGCGCTCCACGGCGAAGACGGTGCCGACCACGGAGACGGAGACGTCGCCAGCGACGATGGTGAGCGCGCGGTCTCGGCCCTTCGGGTCCACCTCCAGCGCGACGCGGCCGGCGTCCAGAGCGATGACCGAGCCGCCCTCGCCGCGCGCCAGCACCCGCGCCTCGCCCTGGCCGGAGACGGTGATCGCGGCGTTGAACGCGCTGGGCGTCTCTCGGAGGGGGAGGGGAGCTGCGACCGGGTCGGGTCGGGTCGGCGCGGGCGGGAGCGCTACAGGCGCGACCTCGGCGAGCGCGGTGGGCTCCTCCGCGGGGGCCTCCACCGTGTCCGCCGGTACAACCAGGGGCACGACCGGCGTCTCGGCGGGCGGCAGCGTGGGCGTCGCCGCCAGCTCCGGCGGCGGCTCGGGGACCGCTCTCCAGCTCCACAGGCCCAGCAGCAGGGCGGCGGTCAGAGCGGCGCCCACCAGGACCGGGCGCCAGAGGGGACGCGCGGGCGCGGGCTCCCGGAGCCGGCGTTGGAGGGCGAGGAGCTCGTGGGGGAGGGGAGCGGTGGCGCCCGCCGCGGCGTCCAGGGTCTCGCGGGAGACGGGGGCGCGCAGGGCGGCGATCTCCTCGGGAAGGGGGGCCGTGGCCTCGCGGAGCGCGTCGTCCGACATGGCTCAGGCCCTCCGCAAGGGGATGAGGTTTCCCGCCGGCGCCTGCTCGGGGTCCAGGCCCTCGGCGCGCAGGGCGAGGGCGAAGGCGCGGCGGGCGGAGTGCAGGCGGCTGTAGACGGTCCCCTCGGGGATGTCCAGCATCTCCGCCACCTCTGGCGCGCTGCGCTCCTCGAGATCGCAGAGGACCACCACCTCGCGCTGGCG
>CAZKWG010000208.1:0-10946 GCA_964556105.1 uncultured Enterobacterales bacterium
TCTACCCGGTGTTGTGGGTGGTGAAGATGGCGCTGACCCCCGGGCAGGCCTTCTCCATGGACCCGAGCCCCTTCCCCACGAGCGTCTCGCTGGAGAACTTCGCCGCGGTCTTGCTGACCCGCGACGGCGCAGGGGACCTCCTCTTCCTTCGGCAGCTCCTGAATTCGTTGATCGTCGCGGGGGTCACGAGCGCCATCGGCATCGCGCTGGCCTGCACGGCCGGGTACGCGATGAGCCGCTGGACCTTCCCAGGGAAGAACGCGGGTCTCTCGCTGTTTCTGCTCACGCAGATGTTCCCGGGCGTCGTGATGGCCATCCCGCTCTACATCCTCATCGACGCGCTCGGGCTCCTGAACAGTCTGCTCGGGCTGAGCCTGGTCTACGCGACCACGGCCATCCCGTTCTGCACCTGGAACCTGAAGGGCTACTTCGACACGCTCCCGCGTGAGCTCGAGGAGGCGGCGATCATGGACGGCGCCAGCCGCTGGACGACGTTCACGCGCATCGCGCTGCCGCTGGCCCGCCCGGCGCTGGCCGTCACCGCGCTGTTCTCCTTCATGACGGCCTGGAACGAGTTCATCCTGGCGGCGACCTTCCTGTCGGACGAGAAGGCGTTCACCTTGCCGGTCGTTCTTCAGGGCTATGTGGGCGACTTCGGCACCGCCTGGGGCAGCTTCGCCGCCGGCGCGATCCTCGTGAGCGTGCCGGTCATGGCGCTCTTTTTTGCTCTCCAGCGCCACCTCGTGGAGGGCCTGACGGCCGGCAGCGTGAAGGGCTGAGGCGAAGGGGGTGCGCCCTGGCGGTCCGCAGCGCGGTCTCAACGCGATAGGGGAAGATCATGCGCCGATTGATCTACCCCGCCCTCGCCGTGCTGCTGGCCTGCGCCAGCAGCCTCACGACCATCCGTATCGAGGAGAGCGCCACGACGACCGTGGAAGAGGGGACGATCCTCGAGGATCTGCTTGGCGACATCGGCTTCGCCGGCTTCGTCTCGATGGACCTCACGGCCTCGCAGGAGCTCGAGAATCAGGGCGTGGCTCCAGGCGACATCGTCGAGGTCTACCTTCGCGACCTGACGCTCGCGGTGACGAGCCCCGACGGTGGTGACCTGTCCTTCTTCGACACGATGGAGGTCTACGTCGAAGGGCCAGGCCTGCCGCGGCAGCTGGTCGCCTGGCAGGACACCTTCCCCGAAGGGCAGGGGGTGGTGAGCTTTGAGCTGGAGACCGTGGACCTCACGGACTACGTCGTCTCCACCTCGATGACCCTCAGCACCGAGGTGACCGCCCACCGGCCAGACCAGACCACGGAGATCGAGGCGAGCTTCGCGGTCGATGTCGGGGTGACCGCGCAGGGCGCCTGCAATCAGGCGAAGGCGGCGCGAGAAGAGTAGGCGGAGGGGGCGCTCGGCTACAGATCGAAGCGCTCGTGCCGCTTCGCCGCCCCTGCCAGGCCCTCCAGGTTCGCCCACTCCGGCACCTGGGTGTAGTGCATCAGGGTGATCCTGGACTTGAGCTCGGGCGGCAGCGTCTCGAGCTCTTCCCAGTGCGTGTGGACCGTGCCCTTCATCTTCGGGATGAACAGGCACTCGTGGAAGATGCGCTGCACACGGCCATCGGACAGCCCGGCGTCCAGCCACGGCAGGGAGAGGGTGGTGTCTCCGCTCCACAGCACCTTGGACTTGCCGTCGTCGATCTCCACGCCGTAGGCGGGCTTGTCCACGGCTCCGGCCGTCACGTGTGGCACCCGGAAAAAACGGAAGCGGACGCCGCCGATCTCGGTCTCGGTGGTGGCGATCGGATTGACCAGCACCTCGTAGCCGCCGTTGCGCAGCTCGCCGTCCTGATCCGCCACCTCGTTGAGGTACGGCCGCAAGGACACGCCGAGCGGGTCGAGCACGTCCTGGGGCGCGATCAGCGTCGTGTTCAGGAAGGCGGGCATCCCGTGGGGGCCGCTGAAGAAGCGCTCATAGATGAGCGTCTCGGGGCTGGCGTGATCCGCATGGAGGTGCGTGAAGAGGACAGCCCGCAAGGAGGTCCGATCGACGCCGATCTCCTTCATGCTCTGTACGGCGGTCAGGCCGCAGTCCAGCAGCACAGGCCCCTCTTCTGTCTCGATGAGGGCGTTGTTGTGGTAGTTGACGCGGAAGTCGGTGAAGGCACCACCGGTCCCGAGAAAGGTCACCCGCATGCCTTCAGTATGGGGGCTAAGGCAAGCCCGCGCGACCTCGTCAAGGGCTGCTCTACAGATAGCCTAGTTCACTGGCTCATCTTTTGACGGTGGATGCCAGCGCATTCCCGTGAGCAGCGCGCTCGGCATCGGGGCCAACGCCAGGGTGGGGCTCAGCGCGCCTCGGGCAGCCAGCGCCTGCATGACGGCGTCCTCCATCGCCTCGCGCTCCCCCCAGAGCGCCAGCCGCTGCCGCGTGCGCCGGATGCGGAGTCCCGCGCCGACGAGGAAGGCCAGCCCGACCAGCCCCATCCACAGCTCGGGTCGGACCAGGGCGCGCAGCCAGATGGGCGAAGCCAGCAGCTTCGCGCGCCAGGAGGCCTCCAGCGCGATGGGCGCCATGCCGGTCGCGGCGCGCACGGCGTCCTCGACGTCTTGACCTGCCGCCATCTGCCGGATGAGCACGCGCAGCGCCTCCTGACCCCAGCGGTTGCGGAGGAAGGCGACCATGTCAGCGGACTGAGCATAGGCGAGCTGGGCGCGCATCGGATCGGCCGGGAAGTTCCCGGTGAGCTCGTCGAGAGAGAGCAGGCTGCCGCTCAGGACGGCGCCCGCGAGCGCGTCGGTCATCTGCGGTGTCACCTCGCGCGCGAGCACCTTGGCGACGCCCTCTTGGAGCCAGGACGGGACGGGCCGGTCGCCGAAGGCCTGGCCGAGGAGGACGTGCACCAGCTCGTGGTCCAGGACGGTCTCGAGCGGGGTGGCCGTGCCGTAGCGCAGGCGAGGGGACTTCAGGAAGACCAGGCTCTGTTCGGGCCAGGCGACCCCGTCCGCCCACGCCGGCGGACGGCCCGGCTGAAGGTCTCGGAAGAGCACCTCGCTGGGCGCGACGGTGACACGGACCCCGCTGACCTCGGCCACGCCCAGCTCGCTGGCCAGGCGGGGCATGGCCTCCTCGGCATGGTCGGCGAGGCGTTGCACGGTGGCGGCGTCCGATGGATCGCCCATGACGACCCCGCCGGGGAAGGAGGCCACCTCCCAGCGGTGGCCGTCCTGACGCTGAGCGGCGTCAGCGGTGGAGCCGAACAACCAGAGGAGGGCGAGCAGGATGAGACGTGCCATACGGAGGAGTCTAAGTCCCGAACGGGGGTCGCCAAGGGCGTCGGGTTATGCGGCTGCGCGTGCTGGCGCTGGAGGGAGGCGGTGGAGGAGATGGCTTCGAAGGACGAGGGCGTGGGGGGGCCCGCGCGCGTCTGGTGGAAGGATCGCAGGCTCCTCGGGATCTTGGGGCTCGGGCTCGTTCTGCGCGCGCTGCCGCTCGCGATCTGGGCCTCGGAGCGCTGCGCCAGGGACGAGTGCACCTACATCACCATCGCCAACCGCATGATGGATGGCGAGGGCATGACCAGCTCCGTGGGCTGGCTCTGGGCGCCGGGCTACCCCTTCGTTCTGGCCCTTCACGGCTGGGTCGTGGGCTATGTCGCCCCAGCGCAGGTCACGCAGATCCCGGTCTCGTTGGGCGTCGCGTTGATGGTCACCGCGCTCTGTCGGCGCGTGCTTCGCGGTGGAGACCCGCGCCGCGTTCGCGACGCCAGCCATCTCGCGACCCTGCTCTTCGTGGCGAGCCCGACGCAGATCTTCTACGCGATCAACCTCTGGAGCGAGACCTTCTACACGGCGGGGCTCCTGGGGGCGCTGCTGCTCCTCTTCCGTGCGCGCGACCGGCTCTCGGCGGGCGTCGGAGCCGCGCTTCGCGCGGCGGCGGTGGCGGGCGTGGTGGTCGGGCTCTGCGCGCTCTTTCGCGGCATCGCCACCTATGCCCTGACGGTCTACGCCGTCGGCCTGCTCTGGGGGCGGGCCACGCGACCGCGCGCGTGGGCGCAGGTCCTCGTCCTGGGGCTCGTCGCGGCCCTGACCGTGGCGCCCTACAGCCTGTACGCGTCCAAAAAGTTCGGCGGGCGCGTCATCAGCGATCTGACGCTCGGCCAGATGATGTACCTGGGCAACAACGACTTCGAGCCCATCTCGTTCGACTACGGAAACGGGATCCTCTCGCCTGCGGCCTATATCCGCCACGCCGCCGTGGGCAGGCCTCACTGCGCCGACCAGGACGACGTCATCGTGCGCGACCGGTGCGAGACCGCGGCCGGCTTCCAGTGGATCCGGGAGAACCCGGAGCGCTTCCTGGGGCGGGTGCCCTATCGGCTGGCGCAGATGTTCACGCCGCACTCCATGCTCACGCGGCACCTGCGCTGGGGGCGATGGCGAGGCATGCCCTACCCGATGGTGGAGGGGATCATCGTCGCAGGCGCGGCCAGCTCCTTGATCGTTCTCTGGGTCGGGGCCCTGGGTGTAGCGCTTCGCGCGCGCGGCGCGACGGGCGTGATGCTGAGCGCGACGTTGGCCTACCACATCCTGCCGATCGCGCTGCTGGCTGGGCTCAGCCGCTACCGTGTGCCCTTGGAGCCCATCCTGATGGTCTATGCTGCCATCCTGCTCGCGGATCGTCGCGCAGCGTCGCGGCTCTTCCTGCGCAGCCCCTGGCGCCTCCTGCTGGCAGGGCTCCTGCTGGGCGCGCTCGTCCCGATGACCCTCTACTTCCTGCCTGCCGGCTGGCCGGAGTGGCGCACATGGTGAGCTCATGCTGATCCTGGCCCTTGCCTGCTCCCGGTCGGCTCCTCTCCCCGCGGGCGATGTCGCCAGACCCGACGTCGTGCTGGTCAGCATCGACACGCTGCGCGCCGACCACGTCTCGGCTTATGGCGCGAAGAACCCCACGACGCCCTTCCTCGACCGCCTCGCGGCAGAGGGCGTCCGGTTCGCGCACGCCCGCAGCCCCGCGCCCTGGACGCTCCCTTCCCATGCCACGATGTTGACCGGGCAGCTCCCCGCCCGGCACCGGGTCATCGAGGACGATCTGCGGCTCTCGCCAGAGGTGCCGATGCTGCAGGAGCGGATGAAGGCGGCGGGCTACGCGACCGGCGGCTTCGTCGCCACCTTCTACCTGAGCCGGATCTACGGCTTCGAGCGTGGCTTCGACGCGTTCGAGGACTTCGGCCTGCACGACGAGAAGGTGAACTTGAAGGGCGAGGTCACGGCGTCTGAGGTCGTGGACGAGGCGCTGCGCTGGATGGGGACGCTCCCGGCCGGAGAGCCCGCCTTCATCTTCCTGCATGTCTACGACGCGCACTACGCCTACGACCCCCCGGCACCCTACGACACGCTCTTCGATCGCGCCCCGGAGGACGGGGACGCCCGGTACAAGAAGTACGAGTGGCACCGGAAGCACCCGCTGGACGAGACCCAGCTCGCGCACCAGCGCGCCCAGTACGACGAGTCCATCCGCTACGTGGACGATCAGCTCGCCCGCCTGCAGGGTGCGCTGGCCGCCGCGGGTCGCTCAGCGCGCTGGGTGGTCAGCTCTGATCACGGCGAGGAGTTCGGTGAGCGCGGCTCCTGGGGGCATGCCCATACGCTCTACGCCGAGCAGCTTCACGTCCCGCTGATCGTCGCGGGCCCTGGCGTCCCCGCGGGGCGAGTGGTCCAGGACGTGGTCGGTCTGCACGACGTCGCGCCCACGGTGGCGACGTTGGCAGGGGCGACGGGCCTCGAGCCGGACGGGATCGACCTGGGGCCGCTGATGGCGGGCGTGGCGGCGCCGCTCCGCGTGTTCCTCGGCGAGACGAGCCGCTTCTCCAGCAACCGGGTCAGCCTGCTCTCGGGAGCCCTACGCTTGGAGTGGGACCTGGTCAGCGGTCGCCGTGAGCTCTTCGATGTCATCGCGGACCCCAAAGAGGCGAAGGATCTGGCGCTCACCCAGCCCGACGCGCTCGCCCGCCTCACGACAGCGCTGGAGTCGGCGCTCGGCGCGCCCTGGGAGGCGAGGGAGGAGGGGAAGATCGTGAGTGACGGCGCCATTCTCGCTGGCGGCCGTGTCGATGAGCTGCTGGTGCGACCCGGTCAGCGCTTCGCCGTGCTCCCCCACGACGCCGCTGTGCGCGTCATCTCCGACGGGGTGGCCCGCGGCCCCTGGTCGGCGACGGGCGGTGTCTTCCCGACGGCGGTCGATCCCGTGGCGGTAGACTCCGAGGGGCTGGCCGGTGAGGTGAAGCTCAACGATGAGCAGCGTGAAGCGCTGGAGGCGCTGGGATACGTGCAGGACGATCAGGAGTGACCTTTGCCCGAAGCGCGCTGGATCGATCTCGGACGGATCGAAGACCTGAAGAGGAAGCCCCTCAGCTCAGTGCAGGTCGGGCGCAACCGGATCGCGCTGAGCTACCAGGATGGGCGCTTCGGGGCGATCTCCAGCGTCTGCAACCACGTGGGCGGTCCGCTCGCCGAGGGGCGCCTGGACGGCGACTACGTGGTCTGCCCCTGGCACAACTGGAAGTTTCACCGCGCCGGTGGCCAGGGTGAGCCCGGCTATGAGGCGGACGCCGTTCCCAGCTACGAACTCCGCGAGGAGGGTGGCCGTCTCTACCTCAACCCTGAGCCCGTGACGAAGCGCTCCAGGAAGCCTCACGCTCCCCATCGGCTGGAGCGCTCCCTCGACCGCGAGCCTGGCCCCATCCGGGTGCTGGGCATCTCGACGACGGCGATGGACGCCAGGAACCCACGCTATAGCGGCTCCGATGTGCTGCTCGAGGAGGCCCTGCGGCACGCTGCTGGCTGCGGCAACGAGACGCAGCTCATCAAGCTGAACGACCTCAACTTTCGCGCCTGTGAGGGCTACTACTCCAAGGCCGCGCGCGCCTGCACCTGGCCCTGCTCCATCACCCAGATGGACCCCGACGACGGGATGGAGCCGGTCTATGAGGCGATCGTCTTCTGGGCGGACGTCGTGCTGGTCGCCACGCCGATCCGTTGGGGAAACGCCAGCTCGCTCTACTACAAGATGGCCGAGCGCCTCAACTGCGTGCAGAATCAGGTGACCCTGCGCGACCGCGTGATGATCCGCAGCAAGGTGGCCTCCTTCATCATCGTGGGGGGTCAGGACAACATTCAGGCCGTCGCCGGCCAGATGCTCCTCTTCTTCGGTGAGCTGGGCTTTCACACGCCGCAGTTCCCCTTCATCGCTCACAGTCGGGGCTGGTCGGCCGAGGACATGGAGCGGAACGTCAGCTTCCTCCAGCAGTCCGAGGAGCTGCGCGAGGGCGCCCGCGGCCTCGTGGACCGCGGCGTCGCCCTGGCGAAGACGTTGATCGAGCACCCTGGCCCCGAGCACACCGAGCGCGGCGGGCGCAAGGCGCACGCGATGGGCGAGAAGGTCAGGGTGGAGTAGGGCTCAGGCGCTCACGACGCGGGCCAGGAAATCCTGAATCGAGGTTGTGCCCAGCACCCGTCGGTGGCCACCCTCGAAGCGCGCCAGCCCGCTGTTCATCGCCGAGGTCATCTCCTGGTAGAGCGCGGCGATGTCCGCGGGGAAGCCGTAGCCGGTGAGCGTCTGCGCCATGGCCTCGACGGGGAAGACCGCGACCTGGATGGGGCGCCCGAGCAGCGCGCTGAGGGCGGCGGCGACGTCGTTGGTCGTGACGTCCGGACCACCCAGCTCCACGACCCGGGGCGCGCCCGCGGGGGGCGGGCCCTCGAGGAGCAGCGCGGCGCCGAGGCGGCCGATGTCCTCCGTGGCGATCATCGGGATGGGCAGATCGGCCGGCGAGAAGCTGGGGAGCACGCCCTGAGCGAGCATGCCGAAGTTGCCTGGCAGGTTCTCCATGAAGTAGCCCGCCCGCAGGAAGGTGGCGCCGAGGCCCGGGATCTCCCGCAGGTCCCGCTCGAGCGGGTAGAGCGCCTTGATGGGGCCGGTGCCCTCCGGCAGGTGGGCGGCGACCGAGCTGAGCAGCACGATGTGCGGAACGCCGCTGGCGCGGGTCGCGGAGACGATGCTCTCGCTGACCTTCCGCTGCCATCCGCGGAAGTCGCCCGAGGCGAGGTTCGGCGGTACGAGCAGCCAGGCGCCGTCAGCGCCGCGCAGGGCCTCTGCGAGGCCGACGGGATCGCTCACGTCGGCGATGGCGACCTCGGCGCCGCGCGCGGCCCAGGCCTCCCCCTTTGCGGGGTCGCGAACCAGGACGCGCACTGTGTGTCCCTGTTGGAGGAGCGTGTCAGCGACGACCTTGCCCGTGTGACCACTGACGCCAGCGACTGTGAAAAGCATGGGATGCTCCGAAGCGAGAAGAGGGTGCGGTGGGGGTGTTCTCAGGACGCGCTATGAACATGCTCCCGCAGGAGGTATGAGACCAGAGCACAAAGGGGCATAGCTGACATGAACGCGCTGCATGATGTGATCGCGCTTCAAGCGCTGCTGGAGACCTGCAGCGTCACGCTCGCGGCGAACCGCCTGGGGGTGACCCAGTCGGCCATGAGCCACACCCTCGCGCGGCTGCGCGAGCGCCTGGACGATCCGCTGCTGGTGCGCTCGGGCAAAGGCATGGTGCTCACCACCCGCGCCGAGCAGATGGCGCCGCGTCTTCGGGCGTCGCTCGCGGATCTGGAGAGCGCGTTGGCGGAGGCGAGCCCGTTTCATCCGCAGAGCGCACGACACAGCTTTCGGCTGGACACCGCCGACTACGGCGAGCTTGTGCTGCTCCCGCCCCTGATCGAGCGGGTCAGCACACGGGCGCCCGGTGTCGATCTGAGGGTGACTCGCTCCGAGCAGAGCTGGGAGGATCTCGAGCGCGGTGAGGTAGACCTTCAGCTCAGGGTGCTCTCGGCGGCCGAGGAGCCAGCGGGGGCGCGCGCGCGTGCCCTCGTCCGCGAGCGCTTCGTCTGCTTGATGCGCCGCGACCACCCGTTGACGGACGGGCCGCTGACCCTCGAGCGCTTCGCCGACGCGCGACACGCGCTGATCGCGCCGCGTGGGGGGCCTGGGGGGCCGGTGGACAACGCCTTGGAGCGCGTCGGCCTTCGGCGCAGGGTGGTCCTCTCGGTGCCCCACTTCCTGGCGGTCCCCTACGTCATCGCCAGCTCCGATCTGGTGATCACGCTGCCGGAGCGGGTCGCGCGCTGCTTCGCGGAGTCGCTCCCCGTCGTCATCGTTGAGCCCCCCCTTCAGCTGCCCGGATTCACCGTCTCGATGGTCTGGCACGAACGCCGGGACCGCGACCCCGCCCACATCTGGCTACGTGTTCAGATGACCGAGTGCGCTCCTGGTCTGGACCTGTCGTCCCGCTGACGTAGAATGTGGCGCTGGGAGTGGGGATGATCTCAACGACGCTGACCGGTGCGCGTGGACCCTATGAGGTCGAGCCGGGCTCCCTTCGGCAGGGGGGCCACGCGGAGGTCTACCAGGCGCGAGGGCCCGACGGTCGCCTCTACGCCGTTCGCGTGACGCGTGGCTCCAGCGGCGCGTGGCTCGAGCGCGAGGCAGCCCTGCTGCGCGCGCTCGGAAGAGATCAGGATCCCAGCGTCCCCTGGGTCGTGCCTGTCGAGGACCAGGGAACGACGCCGGAGGGTAGGCGATTCGTCGTGATGCCCTGGTATCAGGGCTCACTGGCCTCATGGCTGAGGCACCAGAGCCCGCTCCTCGAGGATCGTCTCGAGGTGGCGGAGCGCGCCATCTCTGCCACGCTGGGTCTGCAAGGTCGCCCGGATGTTCACGCGCAGATCGCGCGAACGCTCGATCTCAAGCCGGCCAGCTTCCTGGTGCGCGAGAGCGAGGGGCGGCTCTCGGTGGTGCTGGCCGATCTCGGCGTCACACGTGAGCTCCCTGCCGGGCCCGGTCTGGAGGGGGCGGGCATCTATACCCGCTTCTTCGCGCCTCCCGAGGCGCAGCTGCCGCTCCTCGCGCCGCTCCGACACACCGCCGAGGTGCACGCGCTCGCCGCGACGATCTACTACCTGCTGGTCGGGAAGATTCCTCAGGTCCTGATGAAGCGCGACCGCGCGCTGTTGCCGGAGGCCATCGAGCTGGTGCGCCTGCACTCGGGGCCTCGGACGACCGCTGAGGAGGAGCGCTACCAGGCCCTCATCCGCCTGCCGGCGGAGGAGCTCATCGATCCGACGGACGGCGCGACGCTGACGCGAAACGACCGCGACCTGCTGCGGGGGGCGCTGGCGGCCCTCCTCGCTGGGCGTCTGGAGGGAGGCCAGACCAGAGCCGAGGAGCTGACCGACCTGCTCGTGCCCGTCATCGAGCACGGGCTGATGCCGTCGCCCAGCGATCGCCTCCAGCAGCTCTCGCCGCTCCTCGAGGTCTGCCAGCGGGCGCGAGCGCGGGTGCTCAAGGACCTTGGCGGCGTGAGTCTGCTCAAGGTCGGCGTGCTGAAGGGTATGGACGCCCGACCTCCCGCCGACCTGGCGCCGGTCGCGGTCGCGTCGGATTCGGCTCAGGACGCGCCCACCGACGAGGAGCCGCTGGACGAGGAGCCCACCGCGGACGATCCCGGCGCGAGCGTCGCGGACCCCTTCTATGACGAAGACACGTCGATTCATGGCGAGCTGCCGGCAGTGGTCGTCGATGTGGTCGGGGCCGCTCGGTCGGCTGCTTCACCCGCTGGGCCGGCTGCTCCACCCGCCGCTCCGCCCGCCGTTGTCGATGGTCCTGCCTTCCCCGAGGGGCCCACCTTCGTAGATGGCCCCACCTTCGTGGATGGTCCCACCGCGGTGGACGCTCAGCGGGCGTTGGGGCCTCACAGGTTGACGGCGCCCGTCGCGTCGTCGGTGGCGGCCGCGTCGGTGGCGGCTGCGTCGTCGGTGGCGGCTGCGTCGTCGAAGCAGGCCGTTTCGGCTGTGCCGGCCGCGTCGGCTGTGCCGACCGCGTCGGCTGTGCCGGCCGC